>JAAYBX010000100.1 GCA_012729955.1 Clostridiaceae bacterium | reverse complement strand
ATATGTCTAAAGAAGCTTTAAAAAACAGGAGGGGATATTAATGATAAAAATCTCACCATCATTACTGGCTTGTAATTTTGCAAGGTTGGAGGAAGAAATCAGAAAAATAGAAGAAGGCGGAGCTCATTATGTTCACATTGATGTAATGGATGGGCATTTCGTCCCCAATATTTCAATAGGAATTCCTGTTGTTGAGGCCTTAAGAAAAGTAACCAGTCTTACACTTGATGTTCATTTGATGATAACCGATCCCGACAGATACATAGAGGAGTTTGCAAAAGCAGGAGCAGACATAATATGCGTCCAGCAGGAAGCCTGTATTCATTTAGACAGGACTATAAGGCATATAAAGGAACTAGGAAAGAAAGCTGCGGTCGCACTGAACCCTTCCACTAACATACATGCTTTAGAATATGTTCTGCCAATGCTGGATATGGTTCTTATCATGAGCGTTAATCCAGGCTTTGGCGGACAGGCATATATACCATACAGTACTGATAAGATAAGAGCACTTAGGAAAATGACAGACTCAATGGGATTAAAAATAGATATTCAGGTTGATGGCGGGGTAACAGTAGATAACTGCCACGAGATTAAGGCTGCAGGAGCGAATGTCCTTGTCGCAGGTTCTGCTATATTCAAGGCGAAGGATGTGAAAAAAGCGATTTTGCAGCTTATTGAGTACTAATTATCTTGCTCTTTGGATTATATCTTTAACTTCATCCTTGGTTTCTTTGTAAACATTAATTCTTAAAGTATCAGCTCCGGATTTCCTGATTAAATCTTTATTTGCAAGATTGTTAACTGTGAATGCGCCTAGAAGATATGTCGTATCGCAGTCTGGGTATGTGACAATGTCAATACGTTTCTTTTGACGGTCATTTAAATACATTTCTTCTTCAGATGCATTTGTTTTGGTAAATGTGCTTTTTATGCAGTATTTTGTTTTCATTACAGCTACTCTGCCATAAGCAAGATACTCAAAACTCATGGTTTTGTTTAATCCTGCAAATCTTCTGATACTATCAATTGGCAGTTCGTGTGAGAGGTGTATGGCTTTTATGCCTTCATATCCGGATAGGAAATCTGCTGTATATGTATTTAAACAGTTTACTCCAGAATCCAGTACCTTGTCTCCAGGGATTTCCAGTATTCCCAGCGAAGAAGAAATGAATTTTTTCTGATCCCTTCCGATACTCTCAAGAGAAGCTCCTATTGGGATATACGAGTAAGCTCTGCTGTCATGATAATACTTCTGATACATCAGATAAGGCATATATATACGGTCAGCATCAATATCCCTTATATCAAAATCCTGACGGTCCTCAAAGAAAAAAAGTGAAATGCCTGGTCTTTTATCTATACCAGCTATTGATATGGATATATTCTCATACTTGGGAGAAATATTACTTACACTGTTCCTGTTAATGCTCTGTCTTAATAATGCCAATCCCTCCAAAGCATCTCTTCTTAATGCATTTACTGATTTGGAAGGCAAGAATGTTGCTGTGTCAGTGTCTTTTGTGAGAGACTTGAATTCAAACACAGTATTTCCTGTTTTCATAAGGTTTTTTAAAATATCTTCATCTGCATCCGGATTATTTGCTTTCTGAGCAGCTAAGTCAGAATAAGCAGTATAAACATTATTTTTTGTATCCTTTACGGTAAGACTTGCTTTGGTCCCGATTTTTGATGTGAAATGACCGTTAATAGGTATTTTACGTGAAAAGTCATCAGCATAGGACTTCTGGGCTTGTTCCATAAGTTCTTTGTCGTATGTCATATATACAGGCTCATTAGGTTCAGGGACTCCGTTTCTGCATATCAGGCCATAAAGATTACCATTTTTTTTAAGTATATTTACATACATCCCTATATTACTCTTTGGAAAACTGATTCCATCACCATTAACTAGATTTCTGCTGCTTTCAATTTGTATAAGATTCTTCTCTTTATTTATTTTAGTCACTGTCCCTATTCTGACACCAGTGTTACCAGAAAAGTTGTATGCCATCATCTCTTTACCTGGGTTCGAAAACATATATCCCTTTGAAAAGCCTTCTCTGTTGAAAGCCATCATTGCATCCTGTCTGTCTTTATCAGAGAGGATTCCAGAAAGTGCCTTTCTGTATGTCTTAGTAATAATAGCCACATACTCAGCGCTTTTCATTCTTCCTTCTATTTTAAGAGAAACAACACCTGATGACACAACTTTATCGATATCATCCATGACAGCTATATCTTTAGTGCTAAGAAGATTTTTAGAAGCAACTGTTCGATTATTGGAAAAAAGGGAGTATGAGAGCCTGCATGGCTGGGCACAGCTGCCTTTATTGCCTGATTTGCCTCCGTTAAAGTAACTTAGCTCGCACTGGCCTGAATAACATACGCATAAAGAGCCATGGCCGAAAACCTCTACCTCAATTCCTGTTGCAATAAGGGCTTTTATCTGTTCCAGAGTAGCTTCTCTAGCAGCTATTACTCTTTTAAAACCTAAATTTTTCAATAAAATCGCTTCTTTGGGATTGATTACACTCATCTGCGTTGAAGCATGCAGACGCATGTCAGGCAGCATTTTTCTTATCTGCATTGCCAACCCCATATCCTGAACTATTATTCCATCTATTCCGCAGGAGTATGCCTTTTTTGCATTACCAAGGGCTAATTCCATATTCTCGTCATCTATGAGCGTGTTAAGCGTAAGATAAACTGATACATCTCTAAGGTGACAGTAACAAACAGCTTCTGACAGTTCCTCAAATGTAAAATTATCAGCATTTGCTCTTGCGCTGAATGTTTTGATTCCAAGATAAACTGCATCAGCTCCGTTTTGAACTGCGGCTTTCAAACATTGCATATTTCCTGCCGGTGATAATAGTTCCAATATGTTCCTCTTTCTACTTCTATAGTTTATAAGTACGGATATATGATAATATATATAGAACGAACTGGCAATTGTTTTAAACCTGTCTTATAAAGGAGGATGGTATGCCGCTTGATGGAATAGCAGTAAGATGCCTGGCTAATGAACTGAACAGTATATGTTTAAATGCCAAGATTCAGAACATATATATGCCCAAGAAAGATGAAGTCATACTTGGCATATATGCAAATAGCACTTCATGTAACATTGCATTGTCCTTAGAACCTTCCAGCCCAGGTATTTATATTATGAAGGAGAAGGTAATTAATCCTAAAACACCATATAGTTTCTGTATGTTTTTAAGGAAACATATAGGCAATGGATATATAAACAAGGTTTATACTAAAGATTATGAGAGGATAATATACTTTGATATTAATCATACAGATGAGCTTGATGATAATACAGACAAGACTCTTATCATGGAACTTACAGGCCGTAACTGTAACCTTATAGTCATAAATTCCTCTAATAGGATAATGGATGCACTAAGGCATGTTGATGAATCCATGTCATCTGTAAGGAGGATAATGCCTGTAAGCGAATACAAGCTTCCTCCTTTACAGGATAAAATACCAATTGAAAATATTGAATGGGGTCATCTGTTGAAATATGCCGACTTTCCTGTCAGCGAAGCATTATTCAGGACAGTCATTGGTATAGCTCAGGTATTTGCTAAAGAAATATGCGTAAGATCTGGTGTTGAAGAATCAAAGACAGTCAGGAGCCTGGAAGACAAAGAAGCATCAAGAATAATGCTTTCTTTAAAGAAAATCGCATGCGATATATCAGAAAATTCATACATTCCAACTGCCTTATATGACACAGACAAGAAGGCGATAAAGGATTATTACTGTTTTGATCTCATGCTGTACAAAAACATAACTGGTTTTTCTGTTAATAGATATGCATCATTCATTGAAGTTTTTACAGAGTACCTGAGCTTGAAAAGCAAAAGAGCGGATCTTATGCAGAAATCTGACACGATTAAAAAGCTGGTATCAGGTCATCTTGCAAAAGCGGAAAAAAAACTTGCGATCTATAATAACAGCCTTTCTGATCTAAATAAGATTAATCAATACAAACTGTTTGGTGAGCTTTTAACCGCCAATATACCTATGCTCAAGCAGAGAACAGATTTTGTGGAGCTTTTAGACTATTACACTAACGATAATGTGAGGATACCGCTTGATCCATCAAAGGACGCTCTGAAAAATGCACAGGCCTATTACAAGAAGTATAAAAAAGGGATGGCTGCATATAATTATGCATTGAATGCCATAAAGGATATATCTAAAGAAGCAGAATATCTGAAATCTGTTTTATCGTCTCTGGATTTATGTGAAACTATTCAGGACATAGAAGATATTAAGCGGGAATTAATTCTGCAAGGATATATAAAGGAGAAACAGCAGATTAAAAAGAACAGGAAGAAAACCGAACCCGAAGCTGTTTCATATAATCCTATCAGATACCAGTCAGAGGAAGGTTATGAAATATATGTCGGAAGGAATAATACGGAAAATGATAAGCTTACTTTCGGATTTGCTGAAACATATGACATATGGCTGCATGTTAAAAGCATGCACGGCTCTCATGTGATTATTAAAAATCCTGCTAAATGTGAGAAGTTTGTACCTGACAAGACCTTAACTCAAGCAGCCATAATAGCTGCATCTCATTCCGAAGCAAAAAAATCCGGACAAGTCGCAGTTGATTATACTTTTATTAAAAATGTTAAAAAGCCTAAAGGCGCTAAGCCAGGATATGTAAACTATTTCAATTATTACTCTGCATATGTTAAAGCAGATACGCAGATGCAGGAAAAATTAAGGAAACGCTGAAAACCTGTATATTTGCAAAAAACTGGCCTGTATTGTAATATAACGAGAGGAGATTTATTTATGTTTAATGAAAAGATTACACAGAATCTGAGCAAATCCTCATTCATAAGAGCAATGTTTGAGGAGGGAAACAGATTAAAAGCAATATATGGAGAAGAGAATGTTTTTGATTTTTCAATTGGAAATCCTGAGATGGAGCCTCCTGTTGAAGTTAAAGAATGCCTTAAGAAAATCGCTTGCAGTGAAGAAGAAGGAATGCATAAATATATGAGCAATGCCGGCTATGATGCCACAAGAAGAACAGTATCATGCAGCATTAAAAAAGACTACGGATATGATGTTCCATATAACCATATAATTATGTCAGCGGGAGCTGCAGCGGGACTATTTGTAACTCTCAAATCTGTTTTAAATCCTGATGATGAAGTAATAGTGTTT
>JAAYBX010000099.1 GCA_012729955.1 Clostridiaceae bacterium | reverse complement strand
CTAAAAAAGGCGGCTACAGGATATATATAGCTGGCGGTGACGGATCTGTAAACGAAGCAGCAAACGGAGTTGCTGGTTATGATACCCCGATAGGAATTCTGCCTGCCGGCAGCGGGAATGACTTTATCAAATGTCTTATGGATTATACCAAAAGAACTGATCTCGTTAGAAGGACCATTGAAGGAGATGTAATAAAGGTAGATGCTATAAAACTGTTTGATGAAGAAAAATTCAAATACTGCGTGAATATATTGTCTCTAGGTGTAGATGCGGAAGCGGCATACAACTCGACATATTATACAAGAAAGTACCGAGTAACTGGCGTCCCTTCATATCTTATGGGTTTCATCAAGGCTCTAAGCCAGAAAAAAACGAAATTTGATGTTAAAATCACTATAGATGGGCAGGTTATACATGATGGGCTGGTGATGCTGGCGGCCTGTACAAATGGCAAGTATTATGGTGGAGGATTTATGCCTGTCCCCCATACATCATTTTGTGACGGTATAATTGACATGTGCATCGTGGAAGATAAAAATCTTGCTTTTATATTCAAAGTGCTTCCAAAATACATGAAAGGCAAACATGCTGGTATAGAAGGAATAACCTTTCCAAAAGGAAAAAGCATATCCCTAGAAAGTAAGGATATGCTTAAAGTAAACATTGAAGGTGAGATTGTTGAAAGAAAGAGTGTCAGAATGGAAATCGTGCCTGGCTTAATAAATGTTATAAAGCCTACAGATTTATAGTAATATTCTTACCTCTAGGAAAATACTGAATATACTCGACACCTGCAGCATCAAACATCATTTTTGATGCTTTTGTTGCATCTTGTTCTGCATACTTGTCATCAAGGTAAATAACCTTTTTTATTCCTTTCTGTATTACTGCTTTGGAGCATTCATTACATGGAAACAGAGTAACATAAAGAGTGCTCCCTTTCAGTCCGTAGCCATCATAATTCAGAATTGCATTAAGTTCAGCATGGCACACATAAGGATATTTGGTCTGTAGCGTCTGCCCTTCCCTTTCCCATGGAAAAACATCATCAGAGCATCCGATCGGCATCCCATTATACCCAAGAGACAGTACCTTTTTATTCTCGTCCACTATACATGCGCCTACACAGGTATTAGGGTCTTTGCTTCTTTTTGAAGACAAAATGGCAATACCCATGAAATACTCATCCCAGGAAATGTAATCTATCCTCTTCATAAGCTATTCGAACTTATTGCCGCATTTCATACATGCAACGGCTTCTTTTGGCATTTCAGCTTTGCAGTTACTGCAGATCTTCATATCTTTAGCTTCGGCGATCTCCCCTTTTACCGATTCTATCTGCTCAAGCATAGAGGTTATCTGAGCGAAAACTTCCTTTGCATCTTCACCATGATATGCTTTTTTACCTGCTTCCTGATAAAGGTTTTCAAGATCTATTTCCAAATCCTTTAACTTTATTGCAAGTTTTGTAGTGTCAGCAAACTCTTTTGTCTTTTTGAAGAACTTTTTCCCTGCATTTTCCAGCTTTTTGCCAAAATCATCAAATCCGTCCATCTTCCCCTCCTCGTAACATATTTATCTTTTACTTTCTTTCCTTTAACAGATCTCTAATTTCTGTTAAAAGTACTTCTTCTTTGGAAGGAGCAGGCGGAGCTGGTGGTGCTGCCTTCGCTTCTTCTTCTTTCTGCTTCTGTTTTGCTTCTTCAGCTTTCTTTCTCATTAAGCCTATAAGCTTGACTAGCAGGAATACACATGCTGCCATGATGACAAAATCCAGAATATACTGGATGAATGTTCCATAGTTTACTGATGATGTAACAGTACCCTCTGCATCTGTAGCTAGTATCCATTTAAGGTCGTTGAAATTCACCTTGCCCATTACAAGCCCTATTATTGGCATCAATATGTCATTTACAAATGAAGATACGATTTTCCCGAATGCAGCTCCGATTATTACACCGACTGCTAAATCGATTACGTTTCCTTTCGTTATAAATGCTTTAAATTCGCTCATCAGACTTGTTTTGTTCTTCTTAGCCATATAGTAGCCTCCCTATGTTAAAATTTCCCTACTATTTAATTTTACACCGAAGAAAAATAATTGCAATGGCAATTGATATTTTGTCCTACATAAGAAGAAAGATCATCAATCCTGCAGAACGCCGATTTCAGATCTTTCAAAGACTCAGCCGGCCTAGAAAAAGGTTGTTCACCTTTACCAGCTTCATAGTGATTCAATTATATCATTTCCAATTATCATTTCAAGATGATATTTTAAAAGTTAATAAATTGTTCACAATTATAATACTATATGATATTGACAAGCTGCTTAATCTTAAATCTTATATATTTCTTTATGGAACCACTGTATGTGAATGAATTAAATACTATATGCATTCTTCGGATAAACAATAGATTTAATACTCAATATATCCTTTTTTTGATGTATAATATATATGTTAAAAATGGCATTGAAAGGATGCATTCACAAATGGATTATTATGATATTAATATAGCCGGACTGGAAAGAAGATTACCCTTATGTAAAGTCACAGACAGCTTGTACATAGCTGCTTTTGTAGTATTTGGAGATGTGGAACTTACTATTGCATGCGCAAAAAGACTTTTAGAGCTCGCACCTGAATATGATTATGCTATTACTGCTGAATCCAAAGGTATTCCAATCGTACATGAGATGGCAAGGCAGAGCGGTAAGAATAAGTATTTTCTTGCAAGAAAAGCCCCTAAACTGTATATGACAGGTGTATTCGAAGTCGATGTCAAATCAATAACCACATCCAGCCTTCAAAAACTATATCTTGATACTGCTGATGCAGAATTCATGAAGGGAAAACGCATCCTTATAGTCGATGATGTAATATCTACAGGAGGCTCATTACGCGCCGTTGAGGAACTGGTTCTGCAAGCTGGCGGAATAGTCGCTGGAAAAATGGCCGTTCTTGCTGAAGGTGATGCGATTTATCGGAATGATATAACATATATTGCTCCGCTTCCTTTATTTAATCCGGATGGAACAATAAAGAGATAAAAACCCTAAAAGGTTTTTCTGAAAGGCACAATAATGGCTGTTAAAGCTATGAAAAGAGTTGTTATATTCGTTTTATGCTTATTGTTAATATTAAGCGGATGTTCAAAAGAATCATCCTTATATATAACTAAAGAAAATGGAATGCATACAGCTTCCTTTTTAGCTATGGATACTGTAATGTCTTTTTCCATCATCTCCCGCAATGCTGAAAAAAATATGCAAAAAGCTTATGAGCAGATTGTGGCCTATGATGCTGCTTTTTCCGCCCATTCAGAAGACAGCGAAGTATCAGAAGCAAACCATTCGTCTGGCAATAGCATACATGTATCTGATGAGCTTGCTGAACAGATAAACACAGCATTAAAAGTCTCGAAAATGACTGACGGAGCTTTTGATATCACTGTATTACCGCTAATGAAACTATGGGGATTCTATAACCGTAACTATACAGTTCCAGATGAAACCAGTATCGCAAACACCATTAAACTGATCGGATATGAGAAAATCCGGCTTGAAGATAATATGCTGTATATGAAAGAAGGAATACAGATAGATTTAGGAGCTGTTAGCAAAGGGTTTGCCGGACAGAAAGCAGCTCAGCTGCTTATGGATTTGGGTGTTGATTCCGGAATGCTCTCTTTGGGAGGAAATATGCAGGTGTTCGGGCTTAACTCCTATGATTCAGTATGGAATATCGCCATACAGGATCCATATGATGAAAGCGCTTATGTCGGAATAATCCACAATACTGACTGTTCAATAATTACTTCAGGCTCTTATCAGAGATATTTTGAAGAAAACGATAAAATATATCATCATATAATTGATCCGCATACCGGATATCCGGCAGAAAGCGGTCTGGTATCAGTTACAATAATAGCTGATGACGGCACATATGCTGATGCTCTGTCTACCGGTCTTTTTGTAACAGGATTAGATAAGGCTGTTGAGATATGGAAAGAGTACCAGGATTTTGAAGCTGTCTTTATAACCGAAAACAATACTATATATATCACTGAAGGGCTTATAGATAAATTTACTTCCTCATCAGAAGCATACACATTTGAATATATATATAAATAGTTACCAGTATCTGTCTATCGTATCTGATACTGTTTTTACCCATTGTGTCAGATGGTTCTGATTTCTGTTAATGGTGGAAATATCCTTTAGTATAAACTCACAAGGAGTATTGTTCCGTTTACATGCTAAAAGTATTTTTTTAGTCTCTTCAATAACTGGTTGTGGATCAAATACTGGCTGAGATACATATGCAGGATTTGACTTTGCTGAGAGTACATACTTATCTCCCATCGCATCTGCAGCAACATCAGCGTCCGCCCAAGGGGTAATAGATATTCTGCGTAAATTAGTGAACTCTCTTAATATATCTATCTTCTTATCCAAAGGCTCGCAACAGCCATAATAAGTAAGGCCGCATCTGTCAAACAGTCTTTTCATATACCCTATATCAAATTCCTTATGCATATCAGGAGAAACAACAGCAAATATCTGGGCCATTCCTCTTCCCCAAACATCCTTAGCGCTGACTTTTTCCTTAGTTATATCCTTTACAGGAAGCTCATATGTGCATGCCGGTGTACAGTGAAGGTAGTAAGCATCTGTTTCAAGAATATTAAGTTTCTCATACAAATTAATAGTCTCCTCGTGATAATCTGTAAATCTTTTCATCATTTTGTGCATAAATTCCGGCCTGTCATATATGTCAATAAGGCATTTTTCTACTCCATGGTATCGTGGCAGTTCATCCCACATATTGAAATAAAACTGATACCCTCCTAAACCCACATCCATAATTCCATCAAATACTTCATGTGCTGCTTCAAGTGCTCTTTGCGTCGCTTCGTTATCTGTCTCTATCGTAGGCATTGTAATGTTTTCCAAAGAATCCTCATCAGGCAAAACATCATGATATTCATGAGCGCTAATATCTGTGCCTGTTGTGGAATTTATCTTAACTTCTTCCACGTTAAGACCAATGCCTGTGCTTTTTGTTCTGATCTTCACTTTGTAATATGGATGAATAGCATAATCTCCTTCGAAATTCTTAAATTGATATAGTGTTCTTTTTATAGCTCTCTCAATTCCTCTATATAAATCTGTTTCACATTCGAGTTTTAGCTCTTTCTGGTCTTCAAGTTCACCCCATGGCACTTCAAAAACAAGAATCGGAGGTTTAACCATTTCAAGACTGTTAAGTTTCCTGTATTGATCTGGTCTTTTTAAATTGCTTTCGCTCAATGCCAGTTGAGCATATTTCTTGGCATATTCCCTTAATAAAACGAGTTCAGGTTTCATCTATTCAGCTCCTCCATTATCCTTAGAGCTTCCTTTATCTCTTTTTCTTTAGTAGCAAAACTGGTTACAAATCTTATGACCATTTGCTTATCTGACTTTTCCCGTATAGTCTCAAATATGATTTTATCAGATAATTCTTTAGCTTGTGTTTTATTGATAATAACAAAAAGCTGATTGGTATATGAATCATATTCCATCCTATAACCTGCGGCTATTAGTCCTTTTTTCAGCATATCAGCCATCCTGTTCGAATTATCTGCCAGTTCATTGTACAGACCATCCCTAAACAGTTCATAAAACTGCATCCCGATAATGAATCCTTTTGCATACATGCCGCCGCCATTCTTAATACTGTACCGGAAATCTTTCTTAAGTTCCTCATTGCATATAACGACCGCTTCTCCCAGCATTGCGCCATTTTTCGTACCGCCTATACAGAAAGCATCAAATAAAGAAGAAAGATCCTTCCATTTGATATTATTTTTTTCTGACTGCATGGCCACACCAAGTCTTGCTCCATCCATATACAGATAAAGACCCAGCTTATCACATATATGTCTTAAATCTTTTAGTTCGCTAAGAGTATATACTGCTCCTGTCTCCGTCGCATTTGAAATGTATACTGCTTTTGGCATTACCATATGCTCATCTGTATGGTTATAAAAAGCCTGCTCGACAAGTTCTCTGTCAAGCTTGCCATCTATACCATTACATACGATTACTTTATGCCCTGTTGCTTCCACTGCTCCTGTCTCATGCACATTGATATGTCCTGTATCACAGGATATAACTGCTTGATAAGGCCTTAAAATGTGTGACAACACAGTTTTGTTGGTCCCTGTACCATTCATCAGAAAATGAATGTCTGAGGAATTATCCTCAAGCAATTCTCTGATTACATGAACAGCTCTTTGGCTGTTCTCATCCAGCCCATAACCTTCATTTACATTTAAGCAGGCATCAGATAATACCTTCATAATCTGTGGATGTGCAATCTGGCTGTAGTCATTTCTTAAATTAATCATGCGAATCTCCAAACTAAATCTATACTGATGATTCTACAATAAAACCATCATCAATGAAAGTCATGTATGATATAATTTAATAGCTGAATATAAAGAAAGGGTACAAAAAGATGAAGGATATAAATGTTGGCCTTATAGGTTATAAATTCATGGGCAAGGCTCATTCTAATGCATTTTCCATGTTACCGATGTTTTTCAACGTGACAGATAATATAGTCAGAAAGGTTATTTGCGGACGAGATGAAAAAAGCGTTTCTTCTGCAGCAAAGAAATATGGATTTTCTGAACACATGACTTCATGGAAAGAATTAATTAAGAGGGTTGACATACATGTTATAGATATAACTGCTCCATCCGATTTTCATAAAGAGCCTGCAATAGCTGCAGCTGAAGCAAAAAAACATATTTTCTGTGAAAAACCTCTTGCTCTCAATTATGCAGATGCCCTGATGATGTATAAAGCAGCCAATGAAGCAGGAATTAAACATCAGATAGGGTTCAACTACAGATATGTCCCTGCTATTATGCTTGCAAAAAAAATGATTGAACAGAATAAGCTTGGAAGGATATTTCATTTCAGAGGAGCGTTCCTGCAGGACTGGATAATGGATCCTGATTTCCCGAAAGTGTGGAGGCTGGATAAAAAAGTAGCTGGTTCCGGCTCATTAGGGGATTTAGGCGCTCATGTTGTGGATTTAGCCAGATTTTTAGTTTCTGATATTGAAAAAGTATCCGCTATTAGCGAGACATTTATAAAGCAAAGACCTTCTGTACAGGAAATGACAGGTCTTTCCGCTCAGAAAAAGAATGCTAATGCGATAATGGAAGAAGTAGATGTTGATGATGCAACTATATTTCTTATGAAATTCACTAATGGTGCTCTTGGCACTATTGAAACTACAAGATTTGCAGGCGGTCACAAGAATGATATGTACTTTGAAATAAACGGAGAAAAAGGAAGTATGAAATTCTATTTTGAAAGAATGAATGAACTTCTTTACTACAACATGGAAGATGAAGAAGAATATAAAGGATTCCGCCTCATCCAAGCATCTGAAGGTATACATCCATATATGCAATCATGGTGGCCTGCAGGTCATGTTATAGGATATGAAAATACATTTGTTCATGAGTTTTATGAGTTTTTCGAAAGCATATCAAACGACACAAATACAAAACCTGACTTTTATGACGGTTTGAAATGCAGCCAGGTTTTGGATGCTGTGGAATTATCCATCAAGGAAAACTGTTGGGTGAATGTGAATTCAGTCAGATAAAAACCATATATGCGGAATATGTTCCAAAGTCTCCTTGAATATAAGAGATTATGATGTTATATTCAGTAAATGAAAAGGAAGAGCGGTATGATAATAGATTTTCACACTCATATATTTCCTGATGATCTTGCACCAAAAGCCAAAGAAACGCTTTTAAGGAATATTAATTATAGATATGAGCCAACGACTGATCTTACAAAAAAAAGCCTTATTGATAAAATGGATCAATGGGGTATCGATAAATCTGTAGTTCAGACGATAATAACAAAAAAGACTCAATTGGAAAAAACCAATTTGTGGGCTCAAAGCATATCCGATGACAGGATAATTGCTTTCGGTGGAATTTTCCCTCACACTGATGATTATAAAAAAGATATAGATTTCGTATGCAGCCTGGGTTTCAAAGGTATTAAGTTTCATGCCGAATATCAGAACTTTGTAATTGATGATCCAAAAGCTTTAAGAATATATGATTACGCATTAGATAAAGGTTTAATCATTCTGCACCATGCTGGCGAAGATCACGGAATGCCTCCTCCATACAGAAGTAATCCTGAAAAATTTGCATTTATTGCTGATCGGATGAAAGGCGGAATCATTATTGCTGCTCATCTTGGAGGACATAATATGTGGAATGATGTGGAGAAATATCTTGCAGGCAAGAACATATATCTTGATACTTCCATGGGATTCGAGTATTACGGGAAAGAGCAGTTTCTAAGAATACTTAATATTCATGGAGCAAGCAGGATACTTTTCGGTTCTGACTCACCCTGGAGCAATGCGAAAAACGAAATATCCGCTATTAAAAGCTTACCTATTAACCAGACATCCAAAGATATGATACTGGGTGGTAATGCGAAAAGAATACTTGGAATAAATCAGATTTAAGGAGGGAGCATGATTAGCTGTTTATGTATCATGCAAGTAGAATGAAAAAAACACAAATTGATTTCAGTTATGCTTTTGCTGAGCCTCACAGGATATGTGTATGCCTGCCAGAATCAAGCAACAAGACACTTTTTGACTGTACAAAAGAGTCGTTAATGATGCTATGGAGCGACAGTAATACAAAAAATAACCCTTTAGGCGCATATAAAAGAGTTCGTTTGGACTGGAAGGTTAAAATTACAGCAAAATGTAATGATGTAGCGATGGAAGCTTTTTGCTGGGAAAGAATTGATGGGTACATACCATCATTACTATATAAAGCACAGGCCGATGGAACACTTTTAACTATACAATGTGTAGCTACTGAACTTGGAGATGTACTTAATATATCTGTTGCCAATACAACTGATATGGATAAGAAAGTATATCTTGATGCGTGCGTGCTGGATAACACCATAAATACCAAATGGGTTGATTTTGACTGCAAATACAGTGTAGTCAATCCAATTTTTAATGATGCCTCAGACAGGATAGTAATAATGGATGCCAGCATTAATGGAACTGTTCCTTCAAGAAGAGAGGCTGTGACATATGCTTATTCGCTGAAGGCTGGAGAAACCGCCAATAACATACTTATCCGCCCTAATAAAAAATACAATGATGATATTGATGTTCTGTTAGGGACAGACTGGAATACTCTATGCGAACAAGGACTAAATGCATGGAAAGATATAATTAGAAAGGCACCTGTGTTTGATTTGCCAGACCAATTAATTGAAAACGCATATAAAGCATGCTTATGTGATATATTCGTCATGAGGGAAGAACAGGCTGACGGCAGAATCGCCGGGCTCGCTGGTACGGAAATGTACCGAAGCGCAAATACCGGTGAACCTTGTTTTCAATCCCTTGCTTTAAGCAAGTATGGTTTTTTTGAACAGGCAAAAGAGAACATCGAGTTTGTAGCACAGTTTCAGATAGAGAACGGTTCTTGGGAAGATGACAAGCAATGGGGCAAGTATATGTGGTCTACCTCCGGATGGAAAAGCTTATGCGTCAAACAGTATTATTTAAGGACCGGAGACAAAGAATTTTTAAAGGAAAACTTTGAAAGAATGCTTCGTTCCGCTAAATGGTCAAAAGAACAGAGAGATAAGACTAAACAGAAAAACAGCCCAGATTCACCTTACTGGGGTTTAATGCCAAGAGGCATGGGAGACTGTGGTTTAAAAGATAATGATGACCTTTTCGGTGTATTTTATCCTCACAACTTCCTGCATTGCATGGGCTTGGAAACGGCAGTCTGGGCAGCAAAAGAGTTAAATAGAGATGATGTTTATGCTATGCTCCTTGCTGATTATCTGGATTACAAAGGATGCATATTAAAATCATTGGAAGAAGGCCACATAAAAGAACAGGATGGCTCTATCTGGATAGGCGGGTCCGCTTATAATAAATCCGGGAGCAGATGGGGTGTAGCTGATGCGGTTTATCCATCTAACATACTTTCAGTAAATCATCCATTGGCAGTGGGTACGATGAATAAACTTCAAAGTAATATAAGTACGGGAGGACTTCCCAAAAATCTTGGATGGATACCTGACGGATTATGGGTCGCTATTGCATTGGATGCAATGGCTTATGTCAACATACTGTCTGATAAAGCAGACATTTCAGCCGATTATCTTGTTTCGGCACTTAATCATGGAACACCGCTATTCACATGGTGTGAGGAAAGAACAGAGGAAAAGGGGGCGAAAAAGATAACCGGTGACCTTCAGCATGCATGGACGCCGATATGTATCACACAGTTTGTAAGGGATATGCTTATATCAGATCATCTTTTTAACGATGATATGCTGCATATAACATGCGCAGTCCCAAGATATTTCTATGAAGAAGGTAATCTAATTGAGGTAAAGGATGCTCCTACATTCTGGGGTAAAATATCTTTCCGCATTCAAATATCTGAAGAAACCATTACTTTTACCACAGATTTGAAAGCTTTTGATAAGAGTAAGAAACTTTGCATATATTTGCGGCTTCCTGATAAGAATGCAAAAGTATCACTAGCAAGCACATCAGGCGGCTCTTTAATAATTACCGGACAAAAAGCTGTTATCGAACCTACTGATAACAAAGTTAATATAGTGTTTAATATCAACAAGTCTCACTAACTGATTGCTATGGCGTTTATGTCATACGAGGAAATTATGGATGCAAACTGCTGCATCCTTTCTTTTTTTGGTGCGGATAAATCCTTGGCTTTATACTCCATTCCCATACTTTCATATTTTGATTCAGCCATATTATGAAATGGAAGAAGCTGGACTTTAGTAACTTTCTTTAAGTTTCTCAGTAAAATACCGATTGCATGCATATCTTCATCTGTATCATTCATGCCCGGTATTATCGGAATCCTAATTATTATCTCTTTTGCAATCTCATCAAGTAGTACGAGATTTGCAAGTATCTTTTTGTTATTTGAACCAGTAACTTGCTTGTGCTTCTTCTCGTCTACACATTTTATATCATACAAAAAAAGATCAGTATAAGGAGCTATTTCAGCAAACTTTTCAAATGCGACATTACCTGCAGTATCAACAGCAGTATGAATCTTTTTTTCTTTACATGCTACAAGCAAGGTTTTTAAAAACCCCGGTTGAAGCATAGGCTCACCGCCTGAAAAAGTTACTCCTCCCTGATTATCATTGTAGAAAGGCTCATCCTTCATTATTTCTGACATTACTTCTGATGCGCTGACTGTCTTTCCTGCCATTACTCTCGCATTCGTATAACACGAATCTACACATTTTCCGCACTTCATACATAAATCCCTAGAAAAAACAAAGGAACTGCCATTCTTGTAAATAGCATTTTGCGGACACACCGTAATACATTTTCCACAGTGAATGCATTTATGCGCATATACTTGTATTTCAGGTTGCAGATTTATGGATTCTGGATTGTGACACCAGAAACACCTAAGATTACACCCTTTAAAAAAAATCGTGGTTCTTATTCCAGGACCATCATGAAGAGAGAATCGCTGTATATCAAATATGCAGCCGTATGTCTTATTCATTAATCATCCTGTCTACCACCAGTTTTCTAAAATCCTCTGATAATAAAGCGAAATATGCGCAGAATCCGGTTACCCTTACAATCAGTTCAGGGTATTTCGATGGATCTTTGTGCGCATCAAGTAACTTCTCTTTGTCCATTATATTTATATTCATTAAAGTTCCGCCCATTTTATTCAAATAAGCATAAATGAAAGTCATCATAGTTGCTATGCCTTCTTCACCTTTCAATGTGACAGGATTTATCTCCAGCTGTATCGGTACGGTATTGCCATATCCGCACTGTACTGAAGCTACCGCATTAGCCATAGCTGTTAATGCACCGCTGTCTTTAAAACCCGGTAACGGATTTGCGCCATGTGATATGGGTGTAAAAGCAAGTCTTCCGTTAGGAGTTGCCCCTACTGCTTTTCCCATCGGTATAGTATTTGCCCAAGAGAAAAGGCCAGGAATCATATTATGCCCATTAGGTGTAGGTTCTTTCTTTACTGCTGTTACAAACTCTTTCACTATCTTTTGAGCATAAGTATCAGCAATAGTCCCCCCGTTACCATAATGGTCAGAGTTCTTCATCATAAGACGGATATCTTCATATCCATCATAATTGTTCTTTAAAGCCTGGTCTATCTGTCCCCATGTTAGCTGATTATTGATCTCAATACGTTTTTCCAAAGCAGCGAAGCTGTCTGCGACAACAGCCAATCCTGCTCCGTCAACACATAGATTAATATATTCCAAAGCTCCGTTTGAAGCATCCATTCCCTTCTCAATGGGCCCTTCACATAAAAGGTCCATCAGAAGTTCCGGGAAAACCTCATGCATATGTTCAATCTGAAAATCCATTCCTTCTGCTGTTACCTTGACTGCTCTGTTGATGTGTCTTACAAAGGTATCCCATAACAGTTGTACTGATGGCTGGTTACCGCTGTTCATCATGTCTTTAAAAGCTGTATCAAATACTGCTACGAAATTAATCTTAACAATGTCATTTAGCGTGTATTCTTTCCCTGGTATAGCGCACCAGTGGCACCCGCATTTCACTCTTGTTACAGCAAGTTCTCTTGAATAACCGTTTCTCATAAATCCTTCGGTCATCGCTTTGTCTCCTATGAAATTAGGAGAGCCTGTCCTGTCAGTAAGAAGATACTTGACTGATTTATAGAAAAAGTCCTTATCTATATTCTCATGCACCCTCACGCATACGCTTGCAGGGATTTTCATCTTATGAACCGCTTCGAGCACTATATGCGATAATTCATTCGTATTATCCTTTCCGAATTCGTCACATCCGCCTATCTGACAGTACGCATTGTCAATAATTAGAAAGTTGCATATATAGAAAATAGCCTGCTCTTCAGTTAAGATTCCTTGTCTGACATCATTGTCATAGTATGGCTTTAGTATCCTGTCTATATCACCGATTGCACTTGCTCCTCCATTATACATATCACCGGCAACAAGAAACCAAGCCATCCACTGGACCGCTTCATGGAAAGTTCTTGCAGGTCGTTTCAGAAGCTCTTCATTCATATCTGCGAGTATATTTAAATTGTCGGATCTGTCTTTATCATTTATCTGTTCTGCAAGCTCACGCGCTCTTGCAATATGCCTTGTTATGTAATCATATATGCCTGCAACACATTCGTTTAAGCCATAATAAAATTCTTTCTTAGATGCATCGCTGCTTTTCTCATAAAATCTGATTTTTTCTCTTATCCCGTTAAATCCTAATTGCAATCCAAGCGAATAATCCGCTAAAAAATGCTGTACACCCCCGATTCCATGTACAATATCATACATCTTCTGTTCTTTATGAAGGTGTGTGAATCTTATATCCGGATTCCATAAAGGCTTCTTGTAATCTATAAGCATAACCATCCAGCTCCCAAGAAGACCTGTGTTTTCATCTACTGTAACAGGATGCTCATGTAACAGCTTTTTGTAATTCATACCGCATGCATAAGGTCCGAAGAAACCTCCGCTGCTATGATTTGGAACAGGCGAAAAAACAAAGTCATCAGGCACGACAAGATTCCCTCTGTCATCCACGTCGATGGTCCTTCCGAACTTAGCAATCTTCTTCTCAGTCTGTATCCTTTTGGCTGATAATAACGCTTCAAGCCTCTGTGAGTATGTAAATCCGTTTTCCATTATTTATCCTTTAATGCTATTTTTGCTTAATATTAATCATACCATCAAGAGTATTATTGTCAATAATAACCAGTTAATATGCCGCTTTATTTACGCATTCAAAACCGTAATCCAGATATGTCATAAGATTATTCAGATAGTGCTGGGTAGGTTTCGGATATTCCATGAAACCTGATGACGGGCATAAAATAAACCTGCCGCTTTCCTTACCGGCTTCAACGCAGTTTTTAATAGACTCTTTTAAAATTTCCGGTTCTTCAAGCAGTATATCCTGCATTTCAATATTACCCTCCAAACCTATTCGCCCTTTAAATGTTTTTGCTGCTTCAGCCATGTCAACATCACCATTTTTTGGAGGTTCCAGAGGATTTAATATATCTATACCCATTTTTATGTATCTTTCCAGAAGCTTCCTTACTTTTCCATGACAATGCATCCATACATAACTGCCTGCATTGTGTACCATATCACAAATCGGCTTATCATAATTGAAGCAGAATTCATCAAAATCATGATCAGTCATTAAAGGAGGTGTCAGCAGTTCAGGTCCTACCCAAGAAAATGGAACTCTCACACCGTTATTAATTGCAGTTCGTACATGTTCATATAGCCTTTTCGCAAAAACATCTAAAACTTCTAGAACCAGTTCTCTGCAATCAAAACTGAATAAAGCAAGATTTTCTGAACCTGTTAACCGTTGTAATGAATAACCGATATGATCAATAGTCAGCATTACTACCCCTCTGTCCTTCAATAGATCCTGATGTTTTTGTATATTATCTGAATAGTCATAAGGCGTATAGGGAATTGATAATATCTTTTTTAAATCATCAGGTTCCTTAACCGGATACTCAATTGTATATCCTGGTTCACCAACCTTGGAAATCATCTGCACATGCCTTAAATCTCCCATTGGAGTATGGTAAATATTATGCCTTTTTACCCATAAGGGATCACCAATTTCTACATATTCGCTGCTTATACTTTCATTCTTCCCGCAATACATATTATATGGAGACCGAGCATATATAAACAGATCTGTTATATCGCTCGCTTTTCTAGCAATTGGTTCATATGATGGATGAAGCAGTTCATCGCCTTCCTGGTATTTCCATGCTCCCCATAACTTTATAGCAGGCCTGTCAATCTGCTTGTTCTCAAAAATCCTCATTATTCTTTCTTTTGATGTAAGTAACATATATACCACCTTTATTCACATTAATATGATTATGCATTATTTCACACAATCATACAACAATAAATAGGTATTTACTCATATTCACTTTAATGGAGCTGGAGCTTTCACGATTATTATCTCCAAAACCTCATCATGCTTGTTACCTACATTCATAAGTGTGTCTTTCGGTATTTTTAGAAGTGTTCCTTTTTCGTATGTTTTAATCTGCTGGTCTGCTAACCCGATGCTTAAAATCCCTCTTATAACAGTCATATATACATTAGAATTGGAATAGTGTTCAGGAAGACTGTCATCTTTGTTGAAGACCAGATGTATGTAGTGAAGATTTTCGTCAAATATCACTTTCTCGATTGCTTTTGTATCCCCTGTGGATAACTTAAATACCTGCTCTATCATTATTAACCTCCTCAAATACTAACATAATAATTATATCTCTATAACATATGCTATCAGTAACTATGTTACATTATGTCACTATTCTATATTCTTCAAGTGATATTCAGCTCTTTTATATAGTATTGAGTCTTTTGGACAGACATCCTTGCAGTTAGTACACTGATGACAAAGATTTGCTGTAATAGTTGCTTTCTTTGTTTCAGAAGATACTTTTATCGCATCTGAAGGGCAGGCTTTTTCGCACAATCTGCATCCAATACAGGTTTCTTTATCCACCTTTTTAGAAAAAAGCGGTTTTTTGCCAAACAAACCCTGCAGAGTACCAAACGGACAGATCAAATTATGGAACACATGAGGCTTGTACCTTAATGTAATCAAAAAACCTGCAGCAATCCAGATTGGTATAATAGGAAGATCAATATGTACAGCTTTCTTGAATACTAGCATTAGTGCAATACTTATTCCTAAAAATACCCATGCAAAAACTCCTGATGAAAGCCATTTTGGTGTTTTTTCAGTTTGAATATTCATCTTTTTTGATAAAAACTCAGCAGGAGCCATAACAGTATTTATCGGACACATGAATCCGCAGTATATCCTTCCAAAGAATAATGCTGCAATCAAGCTTGCAGCATAAAGAGCAAGCCAGATGAATGGCTTTCCTATAAGCATTAAAAATAGAAATATTCCGAAAAATGCTATCCTTATTATTGTTATCCATGTCTTATTCATACAGACCTCCATTATTTTAACAGTATACTTTAAGTTCTCTTAGAAATGTGTTACATTGGTAACACAAGGACTGGAAATGGAAAAACATATTAACCTTATTACAAAACACATACCAGATGAAAAATATGCGGAGCTGATAAAAAGCAATGTAATCAATATAAGAAAATATTCAAAAGGAAGCTGTATGCATCTGGAGAATGACATCTGCTCTCATCTGGAAGTAATAATTGAAGGCAATGTCTCAATTGACAGGATAGATGAAGAAGGTAATGTAATGTGTGTAACTAATTTCACAAAAACAGACATTATAGGAGGTAATCTTCTTTTTTCCAAAACACCTTCATATCCAATGAGCATCTTTGCGAAATCAGATGTGATAGTAATGCAGATAAAAAAAGATGATTTATTTCATCTTATATGCGAGTATCCAGATTTCTTAAAATCATATCTTGAAAACATATCAGATAACGCTTTCATATTAGGTGACAGGATAAGAGGATATGTCAGGCTTAAATTGAGGCAGATATTGATAAATTACTTGAAAAAACAGAGCCAGATACAGAAAAGCAATATTGTAAAATTAAATATGACAAAAAAAGACCTTGCGCTGCTTATGGGAGTTCAGAGAACTTCCCTTTCCAGAGAACTTGCAAAAATGCATAAAGATAAGCTTATAGAATTAAACAGAGATTATATAAAAGTTATATAATTTCTCAAATTAGTTATTGACATATGTCAGTAATGAGATATACTGGTAGTATCTGACATATGTCAGAAATGAAACGGGAGGTTGTTGAAATGCCAAGATTTGATGGAACCGGACCGATGGGAATGGGGCCTTTAACAGGAAGAGGAATGGGTTATTGTACTGGTACCAGACGCCCTATAGGAGGCTTTTATGGCAGAAGAAGAAGCGGTGGTTTTGGCTTAGGAAGAGGATTCACTGCATATAACGAATCATATTTTAACAATAATCCTCAATATACTGAAAAGCCTTCAAAACAGCTTCTTCTAGATCAGAAGAAGTATCTTGAAGAAGAGCTTGCATCTATCAATAAACAGATAGATGAATTAAAATGATTCTAAAGAATGATAAAAATAAGGAAGGTTAACCATGGCAAGACCTAGAAAATGGCGTACAGTGTGTGAACTGCCCCAGACAAACCGTTTCGGTCCTATGTCTTCAACAGGCACCGTACTAGAAACGGTTATAATGACGGTTGATGAATATGAGACAATAAGGCTTATCGATCTTGAGGGATTCACACAGGAACAATGCGCTGACCAGATGAATATAGCCAGAACGACAATACAGGGCATATACAGTGAAGCAAGGAAAAAACTTGCTGATTCATTAGTAAATGGAAAGAACCTTGTAATTGAAGGCGGAGAATATATGTTATGTAGCGGTATAGGCCGAGGCTGTCAAGGAAGAGGCTGCAGAAGGCATAGACATGGTAACGGATTCAATGAGGAGTATTAGGAGGATTTTATGAAAATAGCAATACCAGCAGATGAGAGAAATCTGAATTCACAAGTATGCATATCTTTTGGAAGAGCACCATACTATTTATACTACAATACAGATAATGATAAAGCAGACTTTATAGAAAATACTGCTGCAAATGCACCAGGAGGGGCAGGTATTCAAGCCGCTCAATCGATAATTGATAACAAAGCTGATATTCTTCTTACTCCACGTTGCGGAGAGAATGCTGCAAAGGTTATACATTCATCTGGAGTTCGGATGTATAAAACTGTTCCGGGATCTTTGATAGAAAATATAGAGTTATATAAAAAAGGTTCTCTAGAACCATTAACAGAAATTCACCCAGGATTACACGGACATAGGTGAAGTATATGAAGGTTGCAGTATTGAGCGGTAAAGGAGGAACGGGAAAAACCTTTGTCGCTGTAAATCTTGCTTATGCAAATAAAAACTCTGTTTACATTGATTGCGATGTTGAAGAGCCTAATGGGCATCTTTTCTTTAAACCGGTAATAATGCAAAAAACTGATGTCAATGTCCAAATACCTGTTTGTGATGAATATTTATGTAATGGCTGTAGAAAATGTGTCTTATTCTGCGAGTTTCACGCTTTAGCATATATTGGCAGCAAACTTATGGTGTTCGATAAAATCTGTCATTCCTGTGGAGGATGCGAGATCATATGTCCTCAAAAAGCAATATCAGAAAAAAACAAGACCATAGGGCATTATGAATATGGTTATTCGGGCAGTATCATGGTAAAGACAGGAATCTTAAATACAGGAGAAACTTCAGGTATCCCTATAATAAAACAACTGCTAAAAGACGATCCTTACAACACAGGTAAAGACATATTTATAGACTGCCCTCCTGGAAGCTCATGTTCAGTAATTGAAAGCATAAAAGATGCGGATTACTGTGTACTTGTTGCTGAACCTTCAATATTTGGAGCTCATAATCTTCAGATGGTGCATGAACTTGTCAAATTATACAATAAGCCATATGGAGCAGTCCTAAACAAATGCACAGATGGGAAAAACCCATCAGCTGATTATTGTCAAGAAGCTTCAATACCCATACTGGAATCCATTGCATTTGACAGAGAACTCGGACTATTGAATTCTGAAGGCAAAATCGCAGCACAGGAATCAGAACACTACAGTAAACTTTTTATCTCTTTACTGGAAAAGATAAGATTGGGGGTAGAAAAATGAAGCAGCTCCTAATACTAAGTGGAAAAGGCGGTACAGGTAAAACCACAGTCGCATCCGCATTTATAGCTTTATCAAAAGCAGAAGCATATGCTGACTGTGATGTTGATGCTCCTAATCTGCACCTTGTCAGCCATAATGATGAAACTTACTCATTAAAAGGATTCTACGGCTTAAAAAAAGCAAATATCGATCCTGACAAATGCATATCATGCGGATTATGTTATACACATTGCAGATTTGGCGCAGTAATAGAAGGAGAAAAATATATTATTGATACAAATTCATGCGAAGGATGCGCTGTCTGCAGACTTGTATGTCCTGTAAACGCAGTTACTATGAAACCCAATGTAGTTGGTGATCTGATGCTGTACAGGAATGAGAAGAGAGTATTTTCCACAGCAAAACTTCATCCTGGAAACGGAAATTCAGGTTTACTTGTTAGTGAAGTAAAAAAACAGATGAAAGATAACGCAAAAAAAGATACAGCTTTTGCAGTAATTGACGGCTCTCCAGGAATAGGATGTCCGGTTATAGCTTCTCTGAACGCGGTAGATATGGTCTTAATAGTTGCGGAGCCTTCCCTTTCAGGCTTTTCGGATATGGAAAGAATAATTAAGACAGCAAGAAGCTTTGAAACAGATATTATGCTATGCGTAAATAAATATGATATTAATACAGGAATTACTGAACAGATAAAACAGCTGTGCGAAAAAGAAGATATATTATTTGCTGGCTGTATACCCTATGACTCATCTGCAATATACGCAATTAATGAGAATAAGCCTGTTACTGACTATGACGGAAAAGCGTCTGATGCAATAAAACAGATTTATGTAAAAGTATTCGAAAGGCTTCTAGATAAGGTGTGATCATGATTATAAAAACTCTAGTTGAGGATACGACAAGTAAAGAAGGCCTTAAACCAGAACATGGGTTAAGTCTGTATATCGAAACTTCCGGCAAAAGAATACTGTTTGATTCAGGTGCTAGCGGTCTTTTTATGGAAAATGCTATAAAAATGGGTATAGATATTTCTAATATCGATTATGCGGTCATATCACATGGACATAATGACCATGGTGGCGGACTGGAAAGATTTCTAGAAGCCAACAGTAAAGTTGAAGTGTTTATACATAGTAATGCTTTTAACAAACATTATTCTCTGAGAAATGGGAAAATGGAATATATCGGACTCGATGAGAAATTAAGGGATAATAAGAGACTGATATATGTTAAAGGAAGATTTTTCATATGGAAAAACATAGAGGTTATCTCTGATGTAAAAGTCAAAATGCCTTTGCCTGTTACAAACGGCAATCTGTATGTTGAAAATAACGGAGATATTGTTCTGGACGATTTCTCTCATGAATTAAATCTTTCCATATCGGAGGAGAACCGGTATTTTCTGTTTACCGGGTGTTCCCATAATGGTATTGTGAATATAATGGAGCATTACAAAGAGTTGAAAGGTTGCATGCCACAATTTGTTATCGGCGGCTTTCATCTAGCAAACAGAAACTACACACCAACAGAAGATGATGCATATATTAAAGAACTGCTAAAATACATGTCAGGTTTGCAATCAGTTTTTTACACATGCCATTGCACCGGTCAGGATGCGTTTGGAATTTTAAGTAAAGTTTTAAAGGATAAAATCAGTTACCTTAATACAGGTAAGGAAATAAATATTAACTGAGGAGAAAAAAAATGGATAAAGGATGCAGTAATAACTGCGAAAAATGTAAAACTGAAAAAAGCGAAGATAAGAACCCCATAAATGATCTGTCAGTAGACATGCATCATTTGAGTAGTATTAAAAAAGTAATCGCGGTTGTAAGCGGTAAAGGCGGAGTGGGTAAATCAATGGTCACTTCCATGCTGGCTGTTCTTATGAAAAGGAAAGGATACCATTCAGCAGTTCTGGATGCTGACATAACTGGTCCTTCAATACCGAAAGCTTTTAATATTAAAGAAAGAGCTTCAGGAAGTGATTTGGGTATGTATCCGATAAAAAGTAAGACAGGCATAGACATTATGTCTATCAATCTTCTTTTAGAACATGATACCGATCCAGTAGTATGGAGAGGGCCTTTACTAGGAAATGTCGTGAAGCAGTTCTGGTCTGAAGTCATATGGACTGATGTAGACTTCATGTTTATAGATATGCCTCCAGGAACTTCAGATGTACCATTGACAATATTCCAGTCAATACCGATTAATGGGATAATAGTAGTTACATCTCCTCAGGAACTGGTTTCAATGATTGTAGAGAAAGCAGTGAAGATGGCAAATATGATGAGTATCCCTGTTCTAGGCATAGTGGAAAATTATTCATATTTCCTCTGTCCTGATAATAATAAAGAATATAAGATTTTTGGTGAAAGCCATATAGATGAAATCGCAAAGCAGCATGATATAAAAGTATTAGGTAAGATACCGATAGATCCGAAAATTTCAGCTGCTTCAGACAAAGGTATGATAGAGTTATTTGAAGGCAGCTGGCTGGATGATGCTGCGGAATATATAAGTAAAATGGAGGAATAATTATGAAAATTGCAGTAGCTAGTGAAAAAAACATTGTAACAGAACATTTTGGTCATTGTGAAAATTTCAATATTTTTGATATTGAAGACAGAAAAATAGTCAAATCCGAATCCATACCAAATCCAGGTCACAGGCCTGGATTCCTGCCTAAATTCCTAGCGGAACTGGGAGTAAATGTAATAATGTCCGGCGGAATGGGCGGAGGTGCAGTAGATTTGTTCAATGAGTACAATGTTGAAGTTATTACTGGTGTGACTGGTGATGCTAAAAAAGCTGTTCTGGAATATCTTGAAGGAAAGCTGGAATCATCCGGTTCTGTTTGTCAT
Source organism: Clostridiaceae bacterium (assembly GCA_012729955.1). GTDB lineage: Bacteria > Bacillota > Clostridia > DUPQ01 > DUPQ01 > DUPQ01. The sequence goes on along the minus strand of JAAYBX010000099.1, from coordinate 22,327 downwards.
GAGCATCAGCACAGTAATAATTGCTAAAATATTTGTTACTACTCAATTATTATCCTGCCTTCAACTTCTGAATCAGCAAGCCTCATTACCATAAATGCTTCTTCAAGAACGTCACAACTTGAAGTTGAAACTATTCTGACAGGAGAATTGGTCTCAGCTTCCTTTCTGGAAATGCCGATAAAGTCCTCAATATTGTTGAAATGATACTCCTGCATGCCTATTGAATATATGTGATTATCATCTAAAGGCTGGTTTTCTAGTGTAATGTTAGTGATTTTTTTCTGCTCATTAGAGTACTTTACCTTAAAACCTTTCGAAACCTGATAAAATTCCGTATGGCTGTCCAGCTCTTTTCCTAAAATCGTATTGAATGCTTTCTCTATCTGCTTCTTTGTTAATTTTATCCTGTATATCTTGTCATCAAATGGGAAACACTCCTTGAAGTCTTTAAGAGTGACAATCGGACCTAGTTCCTGTTTTCTTATACTGCCCGAAGCAAATAGCATGATATCCAAACCAAGACTGTCTGCGACAACATCAGCGCACAGATTACCTAATTCAGTTTCCTGATTTCTGGCAGGATGTGTAAGAGGCCGTTTGAAACGGGTAATAATCCTTGCAAACTTTTCGTGTGTCTTTTCATGATAATGAAGGATTATCTCTTCTAAATCCTTATCAACAGGACAATGGGAACTGTTTATCGGTATCGCCTGCCATTTCCACTCCTCAATACAGTTTTTGTCCTTATCAATAACAATGTCGAACCTGCCAACCTGGTCTGCGCCGGTTCCTGCTTGTGCAATTATTATTCCATTTACTACTTCTGGCTGCTCTAAAAATGTATGTGAATGACCTCCAATTATTATATCCACTCCCCATGAAGGATCTAATATTGAAGCCAGTTTCTTGTCCTCTTCAAAACCTATATGGGTTAGAAGTACAGTGAAATCTATATCTTCTTTATTATAAGCGTTACATATCCTCCCTATTTCTTTTGCCGCTTCATATACATCCACAATTGAGCCTATCAAATTCTCCTGTTTTGTTTGAGCAATAACATCCTCTGTCAGTATACCGATATATAGAATTTTTATACCGCCAACTTCTTCTATCAGATAAGGCTTAAACAGACGCGAATGATTAGTCTTAATGTACAAATTACTGTTTATTATTGGAAATTTAGCTAGCTTTTCAATAAATAATAGATGGGCAATACCATAATCAACTTCATGGTTTCCTAATGTAACTACATCAGGAGATAGCATATTTACTATCTCTATTGTAGATATACCTCTGTATTCTGAATCAATAATCGATCCTCTGAACATGTCTCCAGCTATAACATAAACTACATTTTCTTCTTCCTTCCGCACTTTATCAATATAGCCTGACAGCATTGATACCCCACCCACAAGCACATTATCAATCCTCTCGCTCATAAAATCCCCGTGCATATCATTTGAATGCAGAAGAGTCAGTTTTCTCAAATCTTTTTTCATAATAGCCCCCGTATATTTTTTTAGTATTTATCTTTACATACTACATAATCTGTTTAAATGTGCTTATTAGCCATATTATGTTTAAACTGTCAAATTAATGTATACCTGCCTTTATTAAATTATACCATCATTGCTCTTATAGATACAAATCATAACTGCAAGTAGGTTAATGATACTATCTGTTTACCTGTATTTTTGACATAACCGTCAAGTGATAATATAATTAGAAGAATGACATGTTAAAAAACGGTTATCGGAGGTTATAGTGATATATAAAAAGTTCAAAGAAATAATGCTTTCTACACTGGGAATGGGTAATATGAGGCTTCCAATTATTAAGACTGAAACTGGAACACATATCGACAAACTCAAAGCTAAGCAGATAATAGATTATGCGATGGCAAATGGCATAAACTATTATGACACTGCATATATGTACCATAATGGCGAATCAGAGGAGTTTTTAGGAGAAGCTCTGGCTAAATATGATCGTAACAGCTATTTTCTTGCTACTAAATTTAATATTAATGCAAACCCAGATTATAAAGCCGTATTTGAAGAACAATTAACAAAACTTAAAACCGATCATGTTGACTTTTATCTCATACATGCGTTATCTGACAGTACCATGCAAAGATACATTGATGAAGGCAGTGTAAGCTATTTTCTGGGACAAAAAGAAAAAGGTAGAATAAAGTATCTTGGTTTTTCAACTCATGCAAGCATACCTACACTTGAAAAGTTTTTAAACCATACACAATGGGACTTCACTCAGATGCAGCTTAATTATTTCGACTGGCTTTATTCACATACAAAGCAGGAATACGAAATATTGGAAAAAAGAAACATACCTGTAATAGTAATGGAACCTATTAGAGGCGGAAGATTAGCTGTTCTATCACAAAAAGCAGAATTGGAATTGAATAAAGCACATCCTGACTGGAGTATGGCTTCATGGGCATTCAGATGGATTAAAAGACTTTCACAGGTAAAAGTTGTATTAAGCGGAATGTCAGATATGAACCAGATAATTGAGAATATATCAACTTTTAATGATAATCTTTCACTTTCTGATGAGGAAGAATCCTTACTTTTTAAAGCTTGCAAAGCATTCAAGAATGAAGTAACAGTTCCCTGCACTGGATGCCGCTACTGCTGTGATGACTGCCCTGTTAAGATAAATATTCCTGCATATCTTAGCATATATAACAAATATAGAACTGATGGCCGGTGGTATGCGATAAATGCTTTAAAGAAAGCAGATTCTATTGGAAAACCTGAAGATTGTATAGCCTGCGGTGTTTGTACTGACCTTTGCCCTCAGGATATAGACGTCAAAACAGTTATGAGTGAATTAGCCGAATTACAAAGACAGTAAAGAGTATAAACACACATAAAAGAAGAGCTGTCGCATAACCGAACAGCTCTTCTTAGTATCTAAATTAGCTTATTTCTTCATGAGGTTATAGATTATTTGAACAAATTCTGCCTTAGTCGCTATACTGGTCGGATATAAATTACCATTACTGCCATTTATAGCCCCTGCCTGTATAAGAACTTCGAAAGCTTCTTTTGCCCATGGTGCAATTGACTCATAATCATAAAAATCAGTAAGTTGTCTTGCATTAGCCATTGGAGGAAGTTCATTTAGAATCATAAGCATCCTGTAAAGCATGGTAATCATTTCCTGCCTTGAAACTTTTCCATCAGGATTAAACATATTATCTCCAATGCCTTTAGATATACCTAATTTTCTCGCTTTCGCCAGATATCTTATAGTATCCGTATTAACCGCATCAGTGAAATTATCAGAAATATCATCATTCAATGGTATGTTGTATGCTTTTAACATAATAACAACTAACTGTTGTCTTGATAATTCTTCATAAGGGCTGTATGTATCATCAGTTTTTTTAATGATATCATGTATTGCAGCAAATTTCATTGCTTTACCATACCACATACCGTCATTTATACCATTAATGTCCTTTTCATCATATCCGATTGTAAAATACTGAAAGTATCTTGTTTTGAAAGTTACAGTACCTGTTAATGGGTCATATCTTCCGTTTATAACACATTCAGCTTCACCAGAATCGTTTTGTGCCCAAACAGTTATTGCATCCGGATTTAAAAGTTCCTGTTCGGTTGGCACATATGGTATGGCAACCTGAACTGGTACTTCAGGATTTTCCCATTTGATCTCTTGTCCATCAAGCATCAGTGTCAGCTGAATTATCGGCCTTACCCCTGCAATTTTAGCCATTTTATCGCTCAAATCATTTTTACCTGCTTTCTTGATAGTTATAACAGCCTTTTGACCATGAGTGTCCTGAAGATTTGAAAGCATATTATCTGGAAGTTCGATTTTTGCAATTGGTGAATTAAATAATACTTTTTTACCATTTGTACGGTTAGATAGGTTCTGTGCTGGCAGAGATAAACTGTATGACAGTACATTTGGAATTTCAGAAACATCAATAACAGTATTGTCATCATTATTAAATACATCATCTGATGTTTCTATGTTGGCCATAAATCCAGAACTGTCTATTATAACAGGACACATAGTTTCTAGTGCTCCTCTAATGCTTGCAGAATAACCTGAATCTAAGCCTTCATCCAAATCTCCTATGTATATAAATTCTGCAGTTACAATCACATCTTCGCTAGGCATTATAAAAGTTGTCGATGGATTGGACGAATCTATAAACTCTCCTCTTCCTGTAGATACCCATCTTAAAAATACATATCCGCTGTTAGGTGTTGCTGATATCCCAAGTCTTGTACCTTCAGAAATTGTGTTATTAAATCCTGCGGTTATACTTCCTCCTGGTCCTACAGAAATATTGAACTGGTACAACGGTACCAAAGGTAGTGGCGGTACATCAGCAGCTGTGACTGTTACAGTGTATGTGTCTGTCGATTCAGCAGTCCCGTCATTGGCTTTAAATACCAGTACTGTGTCCCCTGCAATTGCAGGTGTATATGTATAGTTCGCAGCGGCAGCAATCTTGGCAGCTCCGGCTATCGATACTGTATATGTCAGAGGATCCAAGTCCGCATCCTCGAATATATCATTGAGATTTAACGAGAACGGATTGTTCACTGTTACTGTTTCGGAATATGTGCCTGTAACTGATACCTTACGGTTTGGAATAGTGTTTGAAGGTGTTAATGTTGTAAAAGAAATTACTGTAATAGCAGAGTCTGCGCCTGTGGTACCTCTGACCATTATATATGCCTTATATGAGCTAGAAGATAAAAGCCCTGAAGCTATAATCTGATTTGCACCTGCAAGAGCACCTGCTGCAACTCCCGATAATCTTAAAGCAGAAATATCTGGAGCAGGAGCATCTGATGCTAGTATCTGATAATATACAGTGCCTGCCATGTCTGATGTATAGTTAAGTGTTGCTCCAAAAAGGGTAACCGCGCTTGCACTCTGCAAACTCAGAACCGGAGGTATAGCCGTAAAATCCGCGTTGATGCTTACTGCATTTCCAGGCATTGTGAATGTCGTACCTGCAAGAGAAGCATCCGCAAAAGTACCGCCTGCTGATGTCCTCCATCCTGCAAATGAGTATCCTGATACTGCAGCTGAAGTTATGCTTATTACCGCACCTTCTGCATAGTTGCCATTAGCACCTGCTGTTATGTTTCAGCCTGTTCCTGCAGCTATGGTTAAAGCATATGTAGGTGTAACAGCTGTGACTGTTACAGTGTATGTGTCTGTCGATTCAGCAGTCCCGTCATTGGCTTTAAATACCAGTACTGTGTCCCCTGCAATTGCAGGTGTATATGTATAGTTCGAAGCGGCAGCAATCTTGGCAGCTCCGGCTATCGATACTGTATATGTCAGAGGATCCAAGTCCGCATCCTCGAATATATCATTAAGATTTAACGAGAACGGATTGTTCACTGTTACTGTTTCGGAATATGTGCCTGTAACTGATACCTTACGGTTTGGAATAGTGTTTGAAGGCAAAGTCGAAAATGATGCCTCAGAAACATTAGATAATGTACCTGCCGCATTTTCAACAACAACATATGCTTTATAAGCGGTTCCAGCAGTTAATCCGGTTACTGATGTTGTATTTGATGCAGCTAATGCGTTATCTGTACCTTTTGATATAGCTGCTCCTTGAGCCTTAACTATTGCGGCATTAGGAGTACTGTCTGTCGCAGAATATATAACATAGTAGTATGTACCTGCAGTATCTGAATTAAAATTCAATGTTACATCATTCCTAGTAATATTATTTAAGCTTACTGCACTTACCACAGGTAAAACTAAGCTGAATCCCTGCCATCTTAAATACGGGTAACCATCATTATCTGTGCCGTTAATACCCCATATTGTGCTAAAATCCCATGAACTAAAAGTAGAAGCGGTCTTCATTAAAACAGTGGTTTTACCTTCTCCACCATGAGAAGTGGAAGCATTTGATGTCTGTGTATCCCAATATGACGCATTAGTAACACCGCTAGATGACAGATCATCTCCAATAAGTCCGCCATATGAACCAACCTTGGTTACTGTACCTGTTGAATAGCAGTTTTGAACAGTTTTTTCATTTAAGCCGGTTAGTCCGCCGACACTTCCTCTTCCTGACGCATTCCCTCTTGCATAACTGTTTTCAAGAAGTGCATATGTTGAATCATAATGTGCACCGACAAGACCTCCAATATCATATTCTCCAGATACATTACCTGTAGCATAACTCAGTTTAATCTCAGCATCATTATACCCGACTAAACCTCCGATATAATAATCGCCTTGCACTGAACAAGTTGAGTAGCAGGAGTCAATAACTCCAAGGTATACAGGACCTGTTGTAAAATTAGTATTTACTCCCGCAAGACCGCCGACATAATCACCATCTGATATAACCGAACCTGTTGAGTAGGAATCTTTTACCAGTCCCATATTATATCCGACCAGCCCTGCTGTTCTCCAGTAGCCATTGACAGTAATTTCAGCATAACTGTCATAAACCGATCCTCTGTTATAACCTACAAGACCTCCATTATATTCGTCACCATTTACTGTACCACGAAAATATGAGTTCCTTATGGTTCCATCATTATGTCCTGCTATACCTCCAGCATAAAATGTGCCATTGGTCAGTGTTCCAGTAGCATACGAATTTTCAATAGTTCCTTTGTTATATCCTACCAGACCTCCTAAGTCATCTGTACAGTTTAATGTGACACTTGCATTGACATTAAGAACATGACCATTATTATATCCAACCACACTGCCGATATTGTCCCATCCGCGTATATTAACATTAGTCAGGCTCATGTCTTTAATTTGTGCTGTTGTGCTAGTGTATGCAAAAAGCCCAAGATATCTTGGAGTGACTGCCAGAGTTTCCCGCTGCATTTTCAGATTGCTTATAATTTTATTGTTACCATCAAATATACCTGAAAACTGTCTGGCCTGTCTGCCAATTGGCATCCACCCGTTATCTGGAACAAAATATGTCATATCAATGTCATTTCCAAGCTGGAAATTATCTGCCAGATTCTCTCTGACATTATATAACTGGTGAGAGTGGTTTATTATATACGGATCTGCAATTGTTCCTGTTCCTCCACCGAATTTTGATACATAAACCACTCCGCTAGCATTATTGTATTTTCTATAACCGATCATCACAGGATCATCAAGTAACCCATCTTCAAATATCATACCGATATCATCAGTAGCAAAGTATACATAACTACTATTCGCTCTAGCTGCAGCCTGGATAAAACCGTTTACAGTCACAGTGGAAGATATTCTTGCTCCCCATTCATCTGTTATATAAACTCCGATATTTTCTGAATACAGATTTCCATGGACTGTTACAGTAGATCCAGCATATGCATAAACAGCATTTCTGATACCACCTAAAAGACCATCATCTGAAGTGCCATATGAAGTGATATCACCATTAACTGTAATATTACTGCCTGATCTTGCCTTGATACCTGTCATATGAGCTCTTACATTACCATTTACTACTACTATCGTATTATTTGAACTAACACCGACAGTACCTATTCCAGTACAGTCAACATTACCATGCACAGTAACACTGCAACTATCATTACCTCTGATACCTTCCATATAGTCACCAGTAACAGAGATATCCCCATAGACTGTAAAAGTGGAAGAAAAGATCATATTCAGTCCAGAACTGCTATCCCCGTGCACAATGACATCACCTTCAATCGTAATATTTGATTCTGTATTAGCAAACGCTCCTTCATACCCCGAATTAATATCATTCTTAACTGTTACTGTAGCTTTATCTGAATATACTCCTGTTCCAGCAGGGCTTGATGCATTTGTAACTGTTACGTTTGTATCACCTGCAGTTAAGCAGGTTGCATAAACACCATACCTGTTACCCTGAACATTAAACTCTCCTGTACCGGTTATATTAACAGCAGATACTCCAGATACATATAACCCGCACTGGTCCAGATAAGCCCCTGTATCATTAGGATTAATGACATTTAAGGTATACCCGTTAAGGTCGAATGTAATATTCATGTCATTGATAGATACACCGCTGTTGTAGTTTATGTTACTGAGCAGTCTGATTGTTTCATCTGTACTTACAGCAGCTAAAGCATCAGCAAATGTATCATAAACAATTGAGTTTATCTCACAGACTGGTGTTCCGACTGCCAAAACTGTGAATACTGCCGGTTGTATATATGCTGCTAATAAGCATAATACAATCAGCAAAGATAACACTTTCTTTATGTTTGCCCTCATAATGCGAAATCTCCTTACTATTAAATTTTCTAATCATTTGTAACAGTGGTAGTTTGCTTTACAACCTGTCATTTATAAATTCACAAAATCTTCATAAATCTTCTGTTTTTAAAACTATCACTACTATATTTATTTTATTAATTATCTATCTATAGGTATACGGTATATATACTCTTATTTAGTAAAGATAGTATTATTCAGGGATATTTATCTTTTTTTACTGTTTCTGAATTCTGAAGGAGAGCAACCGGTTTTCTGTTTAAACAGTTTTATGTAATATCCTGTGTAGTCAATATTGCATATTGAAAAAGCTTGTGAAATTGTGATTTTCCGATCCAGAAGTTTCTCCTGCAGTTTTCGTATTTTCAAATCGAAGTAGTAATCATGAGGAGTCATTCCATACTGTTCTTTAAAAAGTTTTGTAAAATGTTTCTTGCTCATAAAAGCTATTTTTGCGATTGATTCTGCATCAAATGACTCAATCCAGTGTGTATCCATGTACCTTTTGGCTCTGCTTATCTCCTCTTTAATGCCATATATCTTTTTAAATACAAATACTGCAGCAAAATGCTCCATAACCCCTTCATTGTTATATAACGGAAAGCAGGTAATATCTGAACTTATTGTTTTTACTTCTTTTTCCTCAAGATCAAAAAAATCTTTCATCCTTCTATAAGGAGCATTAAAATCCTTTAAATACACAGTCTTTCCATCCAATACCTGCTTAACTTCGTCCATGCAGCCTAGTTCCTGGATTATGGGATCTTTAAAAACATTGTATTTACCTACATGATTCTCCCTTTTTTTTATACCTATCATTTTCAATGTAGCATCATTAATTATTTTTGCTGTACCATCAAGTGAAAATATCTGTATCGGATAAGGAAAAAAGTCTATTATTTTTACTAGAAGCTCCTTATTATCATACATAGAGACTATTGATTCTGTTAGTTTATCTTTTTTATCCTGCAAATTCTCTTCCACAATCTATTCTCCTTTTATAACTGATTTTTTGTAACTCAATGGGAGTCTGCCATATTTTTTTCTAAACTCATCTGCCATATGCCCGTTATATACAAGATTACTCTCGCAAAATGCCTGTTTTACAGTCATACCGGACGAAATCAGCTTTTCTTTTACTAGTTCAAGCTTGTATGACATAAGAAACTCATGCGGTGTAATGTTTGTGCTGTTTTTGAATAGCTTAATAAAATATGATTTACTGAAATGAAGATAATCTGATGCTTCCCCTATAACATATTTGTTCATGTAATTCTGTTTAATATACTTTTTAGCATTAATAATTACTTCATTTTCTTCTTTGTTATTACATGCTAAAAGTACAGCAACTCCTATCATTCTGTTGCATTCACTCTTAATTGGGAACAAAACGATATCCATATAGGTATTGCAAGCATTAACCCCGCATGCTCCATAACTTTTTATAATTTCATCAATATCAATATCCACATCGCTTAAAAACACTGTTTCACCTTTAAAAGCCTTAAGTATTACTCCCCTTTTGTCTTTTTGTTTAATTTCCGGATCATTGAAAATATTGAAATTAACTTTGATTGAATCAATATTTTCCAAATTGTATTTTAAAAGAAATGTCTTGTTAGCATAGAGCAAAGTTCCTTCTAGCGATAAATATAGTACAGGAAAAATAAAGAATTCCATCATTTTAGATAGCAGTTCTGTATTTTCGCATATAGGATAAAACGAACTATTAACGTTGTTTTGTTCTTTTTCTGTCATATCCCCTTACCACAACACGATTACTTGATTTATTAATGAAAACATAATGGCTTTATTCAGATTATTTGTTATGTCAAGTAATGCACTATTAGTATTATATACTATTTATTATATAACAAAGAAGTAAAACCGTTTACGTGCTTAAGCTGTCCTCATTTATTCCATCTTTTTTCTATATTCAGATGGAGAATACCCAGTAAGTTCCTTGAACACCTTTGCATAATGGCCGTTATATTCCATGCCGCATTCATTAAAAGCTTGAAATATCGAAAGATTGGTATCTATAAGCTTTTCTTTCACCTTACTGATCCTGTAATTGTTATAATGTTCAAATGGGGTGATACCTGTATGATTTTTGAAAAGTTTTGCAAAATGCGCTCTGCTTAAGCCTACAAAAGAAGCTATTTCTTCTAAGTTAAATTTTTCGTTCCAGTTCTTTTCGATATACATCCTGGCTTTTTCAATCTTATCTCTGCTTTTATACACTTCCCTATTCATCAAAAAAGCTGCAACATATGCAACATTTCTTTTATTATCGAATATCGGAAATAACGTTATGTCCTGAAATACTGCTTCTAAATCCATATCTACTATGCCATACCTTAATTTGATGTAATCAAGTGGGACCTTGATGTTTTTGAAAAATACAGTTTCACCTTTAAAAGCTTTTTTAACTTTGCTTAGCTGCCCCATCTTTATGATCGAGGGATCTGTAAAAATATTATACTTTCCCACTACCAGATTTGCATCCTGTGTATGATATTCATTCAGCATGGCTTTATTAACCATTGCAGACGTGCCGTCAGGCGAATAAATCTGGATAGGGTATGGAAAAAATTCAATAACTTTTGAAAGCAGTTCCTCATCTTTACTGAAAGATTGAAATGAATTAATTAAATCTTCATGATTATGATTAGCCATTGACATCCCCTTTATAAATTCGATAATTTGATATGCATATGTGTTACTATTCTTATCTAATTATACAGCAAAGCTTATATGTTTGGATATTCCTATCTTTTTGTTTGTGTTATATAATTTTTACAATTCATAATCGGGAAAGAGGATTATATCATATGATCCGTGAAATGCAACCAGGAGACTGGAATGAAATAAAAAGGATTTACCAGCAAGGTATCGATTCGAAGAACGCTACATTCGAAACTGCTGCACCTGAATACTCTTCATGGGATAACTCTCACTTAAGGGAATGCAGGCTGGTTTCTGTTAACCCTGAAGGTAAGATAGATGGTTGGGTAGCTTTAAGTCCTACAAGCTGCAGACAAGCATATAAAGGAGTTGCAGAAGTAAGCATATATATAGATAAAGATAGAATGCGGCAGCACATAGGATACACTCTGATGCAAAAGCTTATCAGTTTATCAGAAGAACATGGAATCTGGACTTTATACTCTTCAATAATAGCTACGAACCATGCAAGTATCAGTTTCCATATGAAATGCGGATTCCGTATCATAGGCACAAGAGAAAAGATAGCCAAAGATTCAGATGGGATATGGACAGACACTGTCATAATGGAAAGACGAAGCAACGTGATTTTCTGATGTTTACAAAGTGGAAATCAGTCTGAAAAGCAATATTTCAAAGTAAAGATGTAGTAACTTGTGAATTTATCTTAGAAATCAAAGAAGAAGGCATATATCATTATACTGTAATAAATTGCATTAACAAATTCAATTATATGTTCGAAAAAAACCGGTCTTCTTTTTTCATCTCTGAATTATACACATTAATCTGATTTCTTCCTTTTTTCTTAGAAGCATAAAGAGCTATATCCGCTTTATCAATAAGCTTCGAAATATCGTCTCCTTCTTCGTAAGAGGATATTCCAGCTGAAAAGGTAACTTGACCGACATCTGGAAATCTATATCTTTCGATTCCAATCCGTATATCTTCAATTACCTTGCTTCCTTCCTGATCATTACAGTTTGGCATTACTACTATGAATTCATCTCCTCCCCATCTTGATAAAACATGCGTTGAATGCATCAGAAATTTGATGTTGCTGGAAAAATAGTATAAGACTTTATCGCCGGTACTATGGCCGAAATCATCATTGATATTTTTGAAATGGTCTATATCTATCAAAGCGATACAGAAAGACTTGTGATGCTTCTGTGATAATCCAATATAGTCATCAATAACTTCTGTTATCTTCCTTCTGTTGTATATGCCTGTCAGATCATCTGTCTGGGACATGATTTTAAACTGTTCATTCATATCTTTGATTTCTTTTTCCTGAAGGAACAGTTTCAGATGCCTGTTGTAATTCATTATATTACCGATATATAAAAGTATCATGAACACCAACCCTATGAAAAATTCCCCATACCACAGAGAAAAACTCAATATGCTGACATTAATAAATATACTCATAGCAGCAAATACAATTATAAATACTAATCCTGCATAGTATGGGTTCTTAACACAAGTCAGCGATGCTACAAATGAAACTAAAAGCAATGTACTGAAACTGTATATACCGCTGTTGAACATGAATATAACAAAGTAACATCCTATTAAGATAGTTAATATCTGCATGATTGTAAGTATTATTTCCAAGTAGGTAAATTTCTTTTTAAACGTGTTTTTTTGTATTAGGTGAATCGTCAGAATAAAGGCAAGACATAAAAAGATAATCAGAATCCTCATGAAAAAGATAGCAGTATACCAATTAACCACTCCAACAATTTCCAGAATCATAAAGACAATCTGCGAAAAGATTACAATGCCAAGAAGATAGATGAAACGCCTGATGTTCTCTGTTATTAAGCGTTTGTTAAATTCCTGCTGAGTATCCTTATCAGTATCTACCATCTGTATAATCTCTTTTATTGTGTCAGCCAGTTTCTTTTTCATGTTCAACCTTGATATGCAAATTTATTTACATATTGATTATATAACACTTTTTAACTGAACAACAATTATTATGTTAAACCTTTTACTCAGTATTCATGAACAAGTTTGCACTATCGATAAAAAAATTGAAGTCAATATCACTATAGAATATTGATATAATATTTATGAAAGAATTGTTTTTATTGCCAGATACAGTAAAGCTTGGTAAAAGACATATTTCACTATTACTAAACTTTCATACTTAATTGATAATCCATACATATTGAGGAGAATGAGATATGAATACTTCATTTAAACCAGGTCAAATATTAGTAGATATAAATGGAAACAGGGTGCAGGCACATGGCGGTTCAATATTCTATGATGACAAGAATGACATTTATTACTTTTATGGTGAAAATAAGGAATTCACAAAACCTGGATCAAAGTTATGGACATATGGAGTAAGATGTTATTCTTCTAAAGATTTATATAATTGGGAAGATAATGGCTTAATAATTAAACCTGATTTGGAAGATGAAAACTCTTCACTAAATCCATACACAGCTATGCTAGACAGACCACATATTATTTATAACAAAAAGAATGACAATTATGTCTGCTGGTGCAAAATTATGCGAAAGGATGGGTCCCAAACTCAATTGGTACTGACAGCAAATAGTATTCTTGGGCCGTACATAATAGTAAAAGACCGCTTAAAGCCTTTTGGCTTTTATGGAGGCGATTTTGACTTATATATAGATAGCGAAACAAATAAAGCTTATTACCTGTTTGAGAAAGTTCATACTGAAACAATTATAGCTGAGCTGAATGATGACTATACTGATGTTTCAGAAGTATATTCATCTCATTTTCCTCATTCAGGTCCTCCTTATGTTCGAGAAGCAACCGCACACTTTATTTATAATAAAAAACACTTCCTGATTACATCCGGAACAACAGGATACTTCCCAAATCCCAGCGAAGTAGCAGTAAGTGAAAATATTCATGGACCATATAAAGTATTAGGAGATCCTGCTCCTGACGATAAGAGTCAGACTACATATCATTCTCAGATATCTTCAGTGTTTAAAGTACCAAATAAAAAAAATCTTTATATAGCATTAGGAGACAGATGGTGTCCGAAAACAATCGATTACCCTTACCCCTTCTACAGAGATTTCTTTGAAGCAATTTTCTTGGGAAAATATAAGTCAATCAGATTAGGATTTCACTTTATAAAGCTTGCAATAAAATATAAAGTGAACCTATTTAAGTTTAATCCATTTACAGACATAGGGAGTAATACTTCAATTGCTGATTATATGTGGTTTCCATTAAGAATAATTGATCCATGTGAAGAATATCCAGATGGAATGATATTTATAGATTATTTTGATGAATGGAAACTGGAAGATTACGAATAATTCATTATTTACTTAACCAGAAATTAACAGCTTCAGTTATCCAGTTTTCTGCTTCAGTTCCTTTTGCAATACCAACCCCATGTGGAAGATTGTCATAATAGTGAAAAATATATTCAACACCTTTTTCATCAAATGCTTCTTTGAGCTTCAAGCATCCGATTGGATTTACTACATTATCATTTTTGCCGCAGAAGAAATATGTTTTGGGAAAATCCTTTGTAATATTTTTTTCTAAGCTTAGTAAATTCACCATCTTCTCATTATTATTCTTACCTAGAATATAATTCTTCGTTCCTTCATGTGTAAGATTGCACAGTGTTACAACAGGATATACTAATATGGTAGCACCAGGTTTTGGCAAATTATACTTCTTGTAACCTATATCTTCTCTTGAAAACATACCAACAAGATGTCCTCCGGCTGAGCTTCCAACAATCACATAATTATCTTCCAGATTATACTTTTCCTTATTATCTAATAAATATCTCAAAGCTTTTGCAACATCATCGACTGGATTAGGAAAATAGGCTTTTTTTCTTACTCTATAATAAATAACAAAGCAATTAATTCCTAATTTATTAAGCTCTTTTGCATAGTCATCGCCTTCAACAAAAGCACAATTCATATAATATCCTCCACCAGGGCATATGATTGCAAAAGGATGCTTTTTATCATCTTTTATAGTAAATTTCTTAATAGATAATCTGTTTGGCTTATAAAAATCACGTATTGCTAATAAAGTATTTAAAAACTTTGACATATTCAATCCAGCCTTTCATCCAGATAATGATATCAGATATATCTTAGCATCTAATAAGCAAATCACATTATAATTCATTATACTATTTTAATACAAATGCGTACCCAACATTCAAAAAAGAAAGAGCAATTTGCATACCTTAACATTAAAACAATTTCATATTGGTGGAGATAAGGGGAATCGAACCCCTGGCCTCTTACATGCGAAGCAAGCGCTCTCCCAGCTGAGCTATACCCCCACACCTCTAAGTTTACGGTTGCATTACCCCAAACAGCACAAGCCAAGCAAGTACTGTTTTAGCACAAAGGCTTAAGATAATATATCCTCTCTCGCCATGAAGGTAATCTGCCCATTTGCCCTTCTTTCTATACTGCAATATCATGTTAATCGGGAAAAGATTAAAGAAAACAAAATATGTTCCGACTATAGCATATACAAACCATGGTACTTCAGCAGGATCTGCATTACCAAATCCATAAAGGGCTATAACTATCCATGGGCCTATACCTGCTAATGAACCGAATATGAATGCGGTCCAGTCAGTCTTTTCCCTGTTCTGATTCATCTTCTCCATTAAAAGACCGAAAAGATTCATTGAAGCATTAAGAAGAAATATAGCAATTAATGCGCCAATATCAAACACACCGAATAATACTGCAATAAGTATTATCATAAGTGATGATGACAGAGCATATTCATACCACCTGAACTGATTGATATTCTTTTTTAAATCATTATTGTATATGTCATTCGTTTTTTTAGGTAAACTTATTATAAAATGAGCAAGTGCGGATAAGAAAAGAAATGCTGATACAAGAATACCGAATGGCAGCTTGAATAACTGGTCAGTCTCTGTTACAAGCCTCATTGCCTGTGTATCAAATTTTAAGAAATACGAATAGATAATTGGTGTGAATTCTTTTATGTTTGACCATGTCAGAGAAAGGATAAGCATCATTAAACCTTGTACAAAGTGCAGACACCCCATAAACAGATTGAATCTTCTTAGTTTCGTGAAAATTTTATTTTCCATATTTTACTACCCCCCTATAATACAATTATACTATGCATAATAAAATAAATAAATGAGATAATATATTATTAAGTTTTAATACTGTTTTTATTCGCAATATTGCTAATAGGATTTATTTCATCTTTAACAAAAATCTTTTCCAGAGCTTCTTTCATCTAGAGGCATTCATATTTTATATTTTTTCAATAAGCTCCCATGAAGCTTGTATACCTGTATTGTCATATGAAACAGCTAATGCGCCATACAGTGTCTAGCTGAGTGAACTGTTGATGCGCTCTGGCCTATAGCTCTTGCAGCAACGAATGCTGTAAGATTCTTTTGTGATTCACGTGCAGACATATGGCACGCTAGTATACATGATTTGACATATGGAAGCTTGACTTCACCTGCTAACCACCTTCTTGCTTCCGCTATTGCTTCAAATGGTCTTATATCATCAGGATAATATTTTGCCATATCTTCAGAATATTGATTTCAGCATAATCAATAGCCCAGTTCGCCAGAGTAGTTTTGCTTTGTGTCTGGACAAGACTTTCAATATCAGCAATATATGGTACTTTATAGTCTGTAAGTAATTTCTTTTTCATTTTGTCAGTTAATGGTGATTACCAGTCTCATAACACCATTTTGCTAT
Source organism: Clostridiaceae bacterium (assembly GCA_012729955.1). Taxonomy (GTDB): domain Bacteria; phylum Bacillota; class Clostridia; order DUPQ01; family DUPQ01; genus DUPQ01. Next base: position 5,582 of record JAAYBX010000099.1, on the reverse strand, counting down.
ATCAGAAATCAGTTCGAGAGGAATAGGTTCATCATACTGAAATTGAATCGCGCCTTTGCTGGTTTTATAGTCTTTTAATCTATCTGCAAAATAAATTATCGCTTCTTCCCCAGGATACAGTCCAATGTGGTTTTTATATGCAGCAAAATGTATGATATTATGTTTATCCCAGTATGTAGGCATGTTCCATGATATCTTTTCTTTTGCATCTGGTAATGTATCCTTTAATGCTTCTCTGACTTTTGATAGACGAATCCTGATATTCTCAGGAAATATCAACATATACTCATCAATTGTTTTATATGTTTTATTATCATCATTCATTTTGCATTCTCTCTTTCTCTTTTTGTTATAAATATGCTGTCTGCTAATTTTATTTCTTATGTCCTTGCATATTCCAATTATATAATCTTCTGTTCCCATTTTCATTACCTGCCCACCATATGGCTCATTATCGAATGTCGCATGGAACAGTATTCTGCCTTTACCGGCTCTTTTTTATATTTACAGGCACTTCAACATATGCGCCATCAATATCCGGTACTTTCTTTATTACTGCTTTGAATTCATAGATTTTACTATTCATAATTATACCTGATTATATAAGCCAGTCATTTTTAAGTTTAAATGCAAATTTTTCAGCAAGCTGCAGATCATTTTCATTCGGTCTGCCTTTATTGAATCCGCCGATATACTTCAAAAAACTGTTTTTGTTTAATCCTGGGCAGTTGAATTCACCGATTATCTCATAACCTTTATCCTTCAGCTTCGCTCTTAAAGCAGCATGATCCTTATTCATCTTGTCCTTAAGCAAAAGGTCGCTGTTATATATGAATCTTGGTGCTCCATCTGTTGAAAAAATGAAGGCTTTCATGTTTTTCTTTACAGGAAGCTTATCAGCCAGATTGAGAAGTTTCTCGTGATGTTTAGAGTCATAAATTCCTGAACCGAAGCCTATCAAATCGAATCCTGACAACTCATCAGTATTCACCTTGCAGGCTGAAATGATATTTCCATTCAGTACTCGCGCAATCCTCATTGCAACTTTTTCCGTATTCTTCTGATGATATGAACTCACTATTACAAGAGTGTTCATTTTATTGTGTGGCATCATATTCGAAAACCTCCTCTATTCCAACATTAAAAATAATGGCTATTTTGAAAGCAAGTTCAAGTGATGGCGAACACTTTCCTGCTTCTATGGATATTATTGTCTGTCTGGATACTCCTGCTTTATCTGCTAACTGCTGCTGAGTCATCTCGTCAGCAAAAAAACGCAGTTTTCGTATATTATTCTTGATAGGGGTATCTTTTCTCATTATCAGGTATAATCATCCTCTTTATATGTTTTACATCCATAATATGCTTTTATATGCATACCTGATGTAAAATATTATAGACATATAGTATATTTTATATTACTTACTGTCAAGTATATTTTACATTAGGGATTATAAAATAACCTCACTATATGAGGTTATTGATATTACAGATTCACATCTGTTTATTTTTTTACTATGGGGAGCCACACCTCTGATTTATAATCTTTTGACTGCTGGTCACCATCATAGTACACTTCTATATCCGGTGCATTGGCATATTCATATCCTGATGTAGGCAGCCACTCTGTAACTATTCGCTTTTATAGCGACTGTATAGAATCCGGCATTGGTCCAATACATTCAAAAATCGCCCATGTCCCTGATGGAATTTTATACTCTGACAGATCCTCTCTTATCGGTATATCAGATGCTACCGCAATGTAGTAGTCGAAATCTTTCCCATTCATGCAGGTGCTTACCCCTAATAATCCGGATGGTTTTTTGTTCATCATAGATAAAATTTTGGGTACTCTTCCTTCTTTGATAATCTTTTGCCAGAATAACGGTACTTTCGCAAATGCTTCATCAACATTCATTTCATAATGCTCTTTAAAACCTATTATTCTGAATTCCTCTTTTTCCACGATCCTGTAATTCATCTGTTCTTCTCCTTTGATAGAAATCGTGAAGCTTATTTTCGGATAGGCTTTTAGGTCTGAATCGGCTTTTCTCGCTTTAGATGGCGAAATACCATGAATACCCTGAAAAGCTCTGTTGAAAGCTGTGGGCGATTCATACCCGTATTTAAGTGACAAATCAATAACCAGCTCTTCTGTAGATTGAAGGTCGAATGCTGCTAAGGTCATTTTTCTTCTTCTTATATACTCGGATAACGATACTCCTGCTATATATGAGAACATCCTCTGAAAATGAAAAACCGAACAGCATGCTATCCTAGATGCTCTTTCATAACTGATTTCATCAGTCAGATTAGACTCAATGTATTCAATTGCCTTGTTCATATTATCCAGCCAATCCATATCTACCTCACGTTAATAAAAGTATAAATATATCCGTATGTGTATTCCTCTCTTTTCATGCACAAGAAAGCGAGCAGTTAGAGCACTTCATCCAGAATATTAGGATCAGGTATTTCAATTGTCTTACCTTTAATAACCAATAAACCTTCATTTTCCATATTCATCAGTTCTCTGGATAAAGAAGGTCTTGCAACATTTAAGTAATCAGCAAACATCTCCCTGTTCATTGTCATCCTGACGGTATTGCCATCCATATTTTCAATAAGATATCTTGTTATCTTCTGCCTTAAAGTCCCGCTTGCAAGTATCTGGAGTTTTAAGTTAAACAGGTAAGCTTTTCGTGCAAGTATTCTCATCATGTTCCGAATAAGCTTGACATGGTGGCCGCAGTTTTCTGAACATGTATAGTAGAAATAGTCCTGGGGTATCTCTATTACTTTTGATGGTTTTAGAGTTACAGAATAGTATTCATACCTTGCTTTCTTCATAAAAAGATAAACCTCACCGAAAACATCACCAGGTTTATCGACATGCATGAAAATATCCCTCTTCCCGGATAATGTCACCTTATATATAAGGATATCCCCTTCAAGAAGGATAAAAACAGATTTTGGCTCTGCATCTGCAGTAAATATCATTTCATCTTTCGAAAATTCAAGAACCTTAGCTTTTGAACAGCTAATACAGGAATCGATCTCCTCTTGAACCATATCATAAAACAATGGGCTATCCTTCAATCTGAAAGTCATTCATACTCCTTTGGATTTCACGCCATATGATGCAGTAATGTTCAGTGAAAATCCTTTATTTATAAAAATCTGTTTTACCCTCTCAACATCATTTCTGTCAGGTTCTGCTGTCTTTGATAGCGTATAATCAAGACCTAACTCTTTCCATTTATACTCACCCATCTTATGAAATGGAAGAAGCTCCAACATTTCAATGCATTTATACGGTTTCAGATAATCTGCTAAGTCATTTAACCTTTTCATATCCATTGTCCATCCTGGCAAGAGGACATGACGGATCCAGACTTTCTTATTTATCTTTTCACAGTAATCCAAAGTAGCTAATGTATTTACATTACTGCTTCCAGTAAGCTTTATAGCCTGCTTATTATCTAAACTCTTTATATCCAATAACACAAGATCAACTTCATCAATTACTGCTTTTGAACGTGTAACTGATATGCATCCTGAAGTATCTATAGCCGTATGTATGCCGTTTTCTTTACACCTTTTTATTATATCCAGCACAAATTCAATCTGCATTAGAGGCTCTCCTCCTGAGATTGTAACTCCGCCTGTTTTTATATAACCTTTATAGCTTAAGATATCATTGACTATCGTTTCCGAATCAGTCATTTCTCCTGATCTTTTTGCACAGACTGTATCTTTTTTGTGCTTGTCTCTATCCTCATAGACGCTCCAAGTGTCGGGATTATGGCAGTAAAGGCACTTTAAAGGACAGCCTTGTACGAACAGGACATATCTAATTCCTGGCCCGTCCACCGTACCGAATGATTCTATTGAATGTATCCAGCCTTTTACGCTCATTTTCACCCTTTCATATAAATTTAATACAAATTAGATTTCATCACTAAATTATATACCTTAAAGTTTCTCATGATATGTACGGAATATTACATCAAGCTGCTGCTCTCTTGTCATTTTTATGAAATTTACTGCATAACCGCTTACCCGAATTGTGAGCTGAGGATATTTCTCCGGATGCTCCATTGCATCGAGCAATACTTCCTTATTCAACACATTCACATTTATGTGATGTCCCGAATCTGCAAAGTATCCGTCAAGTAAAGCTGTTAAGTTATTTTTTCTTATTTCTTCTGTCTTTCCAAGTGCATCTGGTATTATGCTGAATGTATATGAAATCCCGTCTTCAGCATGCTCATATGGAAGATATGCCACGCTTCTCATACTTGCTATACTTCCATGGCTGTCACGTCCATGCAAAGGATTTGCACCTGGTGCAAAAGGTTCGCCGGCTTTCCTTCCATCAGGAGTTGAACCAGTCTTCTTTCCATATACGACATTTGAAGTAATAGTCAGTACTGACATAGTCGGCCTCGCATTCCTGTATGTCTTATGGCCTCTTAGTTTATCCATGAAATCTCTCACAACACTAGCCGCTATCTCATCAACTGCCGGATTATTATTGCCAAACTTCGGATAATCCCCTTCTAATTCAAAATCTACCGCTAGTCCCTGTTCATTACGTATTACACGCACCTTTGTATGTTTAATAGCTGATAAACTATCTGTGACAACACTTAATCCTGCTATTCCGCATGCCATAGTCCTTATAACTTCTTCATCATGAAGAGCCATTTCAATACGTTCATAGCAGTATTTGTCATGCATATAGTGTATGACATTAAGAGTATTTATATACAGTTTGGCAAGCCATTCACAAACATAGTCATACTTTTTCATTACTTCATTGTAATCAAGATATTCTGATGTTATCGGTTCAAATGCATCAGTTATCTGCGTCCCATATATCTCATCTTTTCCGCCGTTTATGGCATACAGTAAAGCTTTTCCTAAATTCACTCGTGCTCCGAAGAACTGCATCTGTTTTCCTATTCTCATTGCAGAAACGCAGCATGCTATACCGTAATCATCACCATAAATAGGCCTCATTATATCATCATTCTCATACTGGATTGATGATGTCTTTATAGAAATAGAAGCTACATAGTTCTTAAAATGCTGAGGAAGACCTTCACTCCACAAGATAGTAAGATTGGGTTCAGGTGCAGGACCGAGGTTTATGAGGGAATGCAGGAAACGGTAACTCATCTTTGTAACCATATGTCTTCCATTTTCACATACCCCTCCAATGGCTTCTGTTACCCATACCGGATCGCCACTAAACAGTTCGTCATATTCAGGAGTCCTCAAAAAGCGGACCATCCGTAGTTTTATAATAAAATTATCTACCAATTCCTGTATTTCTGACTCAGTATACTTTCCATTTTTCAAATCCTCTTCTGCATATATATCTAGGAATGTAGATACTCTTCCAAGACTCATAGCTGCTCCGTTCTGCTCTTTTATTGCCCCAAGATATCCGAAATACAGCCACTGTATTGCTTCTTTCGTATCAGTTGCTGGTTTTGTTATATCAAATCCGTATGAAGCTGCCATTTCTGTCAGTTCAGATAATGCACGTATCTGCTCACTTATCTCTTCTCTTT
>JAAYBX010000098.1 GCA_012729955.1 Clostridiaceae bacterium | reverse complement strand
GAATTTCCATAACCGGCAGGCACACTTATAATTTCCGGTTTTTCTGCATATCTTGATGCAATCAATGCCATTGCAAGTTCTCTTGCCCTATATCCACATATTAAAGGACATAATCCTGCGCTTATAGCATAATTAAAACAATCATTCATTATACCCGCAGGCATTTTATCTCCAACATTTAATAAGTTAACTTCCACTATTTCTATATAATCCTCATAATCACGACATTCTACTTTTTCTTCAACTTTATATCCTTTTTGCACATATAAATTATTCATATTGACTGAATATTCTGAAGTTGCTGTAACTTGTGAAAATACAGAATTGTTATATCCTTTTTTATAAAGTATAGAGTCAATTCTATATTCAATTATCTTTTGATCTATATTTAAGAAATATGATTCAATATGTTCTTCCCAATTTGCTACAGTTTTCTCAAGCTGTTTTTTCTTTTCTTCCAGTTCTATTATCTCCTTACATAATTGAACTGTTTTCTCGTCAAGTTCTTTGACTTCAGTAACTTTTTTCTGATTCTCTTGCTGCCATGTCTTTTGAATTCTAGAATACGCTTCATTTTTCCTTTCTTGGAGTTTAGCCGTCATATCATCTATATCCACCTGCATCACTGCTATTTTCTCTTTCAACTCTTCTATTTCTCTATTTTTCTGATCTATCAACTTTTGTTTCTCATTTAATTCATTTCTTATTTTTTGTTCATTATTTGTGAGCATCACAATTGCTTGCTGCTTTGATACAGCCTCTTCCCAAAGATCTTTTAATTCGTTATCAAGCAATTTTATCTTCTCATTATATTGTTCTCGTAGTAATTCCATTTTTGCTCTTGCTTCATCTTCCTTCTGTTTCAGCTCATTATCATATTTAGCGCATATTTCCTTTTTAAAAGTATTCACTTCCCGCATGTGCTGCCATTCATTTTCAATCTGCAGCTTCATATCATTGCTAATCTCTATACCAAACATTCTTATCTGCAAAAAGAGTAATTCCATATTCAAGTTTAGCTCCGGCCTGTCCAATATACTTTGGAATATCTTCCTAAAATCTTCAATCGTATATGTAGAAATCTGTTCTGGTTCAGCTTCATTTCCCATAAATTCTTTTAGCATTTCTTCAAATACATCTTTAAGTCTAGCAGCGTTCATTGCAAAAAACTTGGCATAATTTGTATCACCTTTTTTATACAAGTCATATGCAATATTGGGAAGATTTCTCTGTACCAGTGCAGATTTTTTATCCAATCTTCCTAATTGGCGTCTATATATAGCATAATGTTTCCCATTATACTTTATTGGTTGTAACATATCATCTAAATCAACATTATTGCAAATAATCTTAATATCGTCATCTGTGAGTTCATTCAATATGTCCAGATCAATAGTGCTCATTCTTTAGTACCTCCTTGATTCTATACAAGTATCTTACAGCTGCATAAGGCATTTGCTTTTTTACTGCCCAGTTTTTCATTATTCTAAATAATTCTTCTGAATTATTAACTGCGAACCTATATACTTCGAAAAAATCTCTATTGATTGGTACCATTGCTGAACTACATCTATATAACTCTTTTATAATAGATTCAATATCTAAATTACTTTCTCCTTCTCTCTTTACTGCCTTTTTATCCTCAATTACCGTAGTCCCAAACGGTTCCATTGAAATGATAATTTTTCTGCCTAGGTGTTTACCTTCTAATACTCTTTTTGTGGACTTTTCTATACACACACCTTTTACTATACACGTTACAAAATCAACATCTGCATCAATATATACTTTTTTTAAGCTTAGAAGCTCAATATCATCTTCTGAAAGTTGCTTAACTAATCCACTATCATCTTTCCATGTAATTCTTGGTATAAATAAATTATCATTATCGAAATTATTCCTGGTTTGGGTCAGCATAAATCTTATTTCATTGGATAGGCAGTTAAACTTGTAATCTGACAGTAAAACTATTTTATTGTCAGTACTTACTTCAAAAATCTTACTGTTTTCTACGATATTTCTTAATCCATAGCCACCTATATTAAAGAGTTGCTGTTCCGAACGTTTATTATGATATAGATAAGCTGTGTGATCTTTTCTCCTGTATATCAATTCTTTACCTTCAATTACTGCAGGAGGCCACATAGGTATAATTTCATCGCTTTGCTCTATAAGCTGATATCCTTTATTCTGTATATATGCAATTGCTTGATCAGTAACTTTATCTACCACCATTGAATAAACATTATATTCCTTGATGTTATAAAGATTATTAAATCGAATAGTTCCTTTTTGATAATATGTAATTCCCGACACATTTGGCACTGACCTGTATTTGCTTATTATTAAGTACTCTTTTCCAGCCACAATATTGGAATGTAAAGCAACTCTATATCCTCCACCATAATTGGAATGGAATATATCTTTTTCACAATTCAAACCACGTATACCCCATTCCCACTTACGTTGTACCTCCGGTATTATGTTCTCCACATTTCTACATTTTATCTTTATCCATTCTGCATCGGTTTTAAGTCTGTAATATTTTATTGAGTTCGCATAATATTCTTCCTTCTTGCCACACTCTGTTATTTCAATTATGGAATTCCATGATTCCAATAAATTCATACTTTTCTGACTAATTGGTGAAAAGTATGCATTAAGCTGATATTTTCCGCTTATATATTCACATAAATATAATGGCAAACCTCCATTTGTAATATATACCTGATCTACTTTATCTTCAATTTTTCCTTCCCCAGTATACCCCGGGCACATCATTTGTTGTGGTGTTCGATTTGAAATGGACTTGTGAGCAAAATAATCATCTCTGTCATAGCATTTACGCACAAGTATTTCTTCATGACAATAATGGCATATATATGTGCGTCCGCTGAGGGCTTCTTCAGCATAAACTTTCAACCCATATCCATCTATTCCATATTCAATTGACGCCATATTACCCCCTCCTGGCATAATATTTATGTTCATTATCTTATGTACATATCATCTCCTGATAGCATGCAATCAGTCATTTTTTGAAGGCTCCTTACAATCCTTGATGAAATACTATTACAAGCTTTATCTGCAATCTTTTCTATAATTCTATCTTTATAATTCATGAACATCATCCTTTTTTTAATAAAATGATCCTGTCTTACAATAAATCACTTCATACCCGCAATAGTAACCGGAACCTTTGCTTTAATTATATTATAAACAGGCGTATATAAATCAATATCCTGTCTTGGTGTCTGTAATGATACAACTAAAGAGTATCTGACTTTTCGGTTCCACCTCTCAAGCCAGGCTCTTTCTTTCCACCAGCCTACAGCCGGATAAATACCGATTAAATTACTTACTGCGAGTTCAGCTGCAGTACCTTCCCATATATCTGAATGAATTGACCCTAAATGCCTGTTATTCTTGCCTATCACCCATTTAACGCTGCCTCCGTCACTTTCATATCCTTCGCCTTCCATTTCTGCAGCAGCGTTAATCCGTGCAAGAAAGGCTTCCTTTGTGTCCGTTCCATTTACATCAAATCTCAATGCACATGAAGCATATCTATACCTTTCTTTCCATCCTACTTCTCCAGGACTTGGTTCAATAAAATATGATAAAGTTACTCTCATACTAACCGGAATTTCTCCTAGCTCAAGTAACAACTCTTTCGGCCATGGCAACTCATGAATGTGCATATCTTTCGTAACATAGCGGCTGCCATCTTCACTCTTATCAAAAGGTTGCAATTCAGACTGAACAATCAGATTAACGGAATTTTTCATGCACCAAAGGGCCTTATTCAAATTTGGCACACCATAACCACATATTTTCAGAAGTTCTTTATAACATCCCTTAGTCTTTCCGTTTAAAAACTGGCTTTTCATCATTGGAGTCCACTCAGCAGAATGAATAAGTAATGCTCTTATTGTTTCAGGCCATGCATCAGGATATTGTACCTGAATTTGAGCAGCTAGCCAGGCAGCCTGAGCAGTGGCAGCACTTGTTGCGTTGGTAAAGTGAAAATGCTTTTCTGAAGGCTTATAATATGTAGTAAGTAAAGATAATTCTTCACATTCCCAGCATCCAAATGAATCCTTTCTGAGATTTCCACCTTCCATAACAATATCAGGCTTAATCGGCCACTTTTCCCATAAATATGATGTTGAACTATATGGAGATAACCCTCCTTTTGGAGCCACTGAACTTGCCTCTGAATACTTTTTGTTATCTTTATCTATGTCTACCATATCTGTATATGCCCCAACTGTAACAGCATTCCAAGCTTGCCCGGGATTTTGAACAGTCATGCTTTTATTACTTACAGGGTAATCCTTCCATTCATCGGGATCAACAACATTTCCAGCAGATACAAAGAATAATTTTTGCTGTCCATCCAAATAACCTGATGTTAATTCATCTATTGCAGCAGACCAAGAAGAAGGACTTCCATCCCTGAGTTCATATTTGGGAGCTGTAACTGCCATACAAATAATCCTTTTCCTATTCGGATTGTCAATTATCATTCTACTAACCATCTGTTCAGTTATAGCACCATATAGCTTCTTATCATTCTCGCCTGTTGGCGGCAGTATCTTGCATGACTCAAGAATATGATTAATAATAACAGTATGATTGCCTTCGACATCGCACTGCAAATCACCATAAATAGCTAGACCAGCCATGCCTGTCCCATGTCCCTCATGATCATGCGTTCCCCATGAATCATCATAACTTTTACAGTCTTCATCTTTTAATACAGGTTTAATTAGAGCATGTCCATTATTTATCCCTGTGTCAAGTATACAAATGCAAACGTCGGTATTGGTATTAACTATTGTTCTGCTCTTAAGCTCCTTTACCTACTCTGCCTGTTC
>JAAYBX010000097.1 GCA_012729955.1 Clostridiaceae bacterium | reverse complement strand
ATTCAGTTTCAAAGATTACACAGGAAAATAGCATGTGGTATTTAATATTGCCAAATTGTAATAGTCTGATTAATAGAATATAATGGGGGTGATGATAAGGAGGTAATGACTTGGGTATAAATCCTATAAGGCTTTACGGACCATGGGATGAAGGTTATGCACTGGATGTTCATACAAAAACCAGTAAGCATACTCCAGAGCATGCTTACAGTTATCCTGTATATGAAACGGAATATACAAAGCTAGGGAAATTGCTTCATCATCTGAAGTACAGAAATGATTTATCAAAGCTTCCAGATATTATGAAGCTTGCAGAACCATTCATAAAGTCATGGGATGCCATAAGCAATGTCAATCTGGTCATACCGGCTCCTCCATCAAAACTAAGAGAGTATCAGGCTGCTGATGAGATAGCAAAAGCTATTGCAGACTTAATCAAAGTCGAATATTCTGACCAGGTTCTTTATAAGGATGCTAATAGTGGTGAAGATGAATCTCAGAGCGTATTTACAACAGGAAAGCGGCAGATGACTGGTACGATACACAAGAAACAAGTAGAAAAAAAAGAATACAACCTGCTGTTAGTGGATGATTTTTATGATTCAGGTTCTACACTTACTGAATGTGTCCGTATTTTACGAGAAGATGCGAATATAAATAGAATATATGTATTTACCGTAACAAAGATGAGACGGGAATAAATCGGGTAATATAACTGAATTATATAATCCTAACTGCTATATTAAAGAGCTATCTCATATATCCCTTTAGAAGTTCTATTGCTTGTTGATATTCTTTGTTATTGAAACCACCCAAATCTTGCTCGCCAGTAATAGTGAATCCCTGTTTTTTATAAATATTAATAGCTTTGTAGCTCCAGGTCTGCGTGGCAAGATAAATATCACGATCGCCTTCAATGAGCATGAATCTTCTCATTGCTTCATAAACAAGAGCTTTACCTAATAACTTACCCTGATATTCAGGCATTACGGCGACCCAGTGAAGCCAGGGGTCTCTGCGTAATCCTGTATAACCCCACCATAGGGTAAATGTAGCAACTTTCCTGCCTTCAGGACTTTCAACGAAAAAGCATCTGCGTTCAATATCGCCTCTATAGAGCATATACTTGCCTTTAAAATATGCAAGCGCTTTCTCCTTACTTGCAAATTCCCCGACTGATGTTTCTATTTCTGCCCATGCGAGCTCATCACCTGGGGTATATTCCTTATATGAATAACCTTTAGGAAGAAGAAACTCCAACAAAGGCATTGCTTTTTCTCTCTTCATTATTACTCTATGGTACTTTATTGATTTATCCAGCATATTTGCTCCTCAAAATATATATTTCATATCTCTACTGGTTTACATATATCTTCTAGCGACGGATGGTCAGTAGTGCCAAGCTCATTTGCGAGCTTGTAATATTCGCACTTGTATTCTATCATCTGTAAGGACTTTTTAAGAGCATTTATCTGTTCCTCTGCCTGTTTTTTTCTTTCTAAAAACATATCATATCTTTTTTTTAATGTGGAATTCCCAAGATAACACCAGTAGAAATACCTCCGTATGTCTTTTAATTCCATACCAGTTATCTTTAATATTTCTATCATCCTTAAAAAATCAAAATCCGCTTCTGAAAAAGTACGGACATTTCCTTTATTCCTTTTTAAAAGAGGCAATAGACCTAGCTTGTCATAATACCTAATAGTAGGTATGGAGATATTGAACTTGTCTGCTACTTCACTTATCGTGTATTCCATAATGCACCTCCAGCTATATATATTTGTTAAATCTTTGACTGAATAATATTTTATCACCTCTTTTTTGTCAATAAAAAGCATTTTCTTGTCAAATACTAATATTTATGTGGGTAAATATGATAATTACAAAATATCTATTGACCTAAAGTCAACTTTAGGTCCTATGATGAGGGCAAAGAACATAAATAAATAAAAATGCAAGAGGTATATCTGAATACGCAAAAGGAAAGGTAAAAAAGGAAAATAAAATGAGAAAATATCAATATCTAACAGTTTTACTGATAATACTATTACCATTATGCTTATCATCATGCAATAATCAGCCAGATCCGTCAGAATTATCAGAACCCTCGGATACAATAAATAACGAGTCAATAGAACCTTCTCAAGTTGAAGTTCCTCTTCCAAAGGTGTATATGACAACGGACATTTCAGCTGAAGGACTTGTAGCTATATATGAAGCTCTTGGCTGGACAGCAGAAGGCGATGTTGCTGTAAAACTGCACACAGGTGAGCCTCCTGCAAGTAACTACTTAAGGCCTGAACTTATTAAGGATCTTGTAGAGCTTGTGGATGGAACTATAGTTGAATGCAACACCATAGCTGGAACATCAAGAGCAGAAACATTAATGCATATGCAGGTTGCAAAAGACCATGGATATACAGATATAGCTGAAGTTGATATTATGGATGCTGACGGCTCAATGACTCTAAAAGTAGCAAAAGGGATTCATCTTACGGAAAACTATGTGGGTTCACATGTAGCAAACTATGATTCATTTATTGTCTTGTCCCATTTCAAAGGCCACTCCATGGCAGGTTTCGGAGGAGCAATAAAGAATCTTTCGATTGGTATGGCGTCATCAGAGGGTAAGTACTGGATACACTCTGCAGGTACAAGCAAAACCGATTGGGTATCGGTAAATGACCTTTTTTTGGAATCCATGGCTGAAGCGGGAAAGTCTGTATCAGATTATCTAGATAATGGGGAAAAGATTATATACATAAATGTAATGAATAAATTGAGCAGTGACTGTGACTGCCACGGGCATCCTGCAGAGCCTTTAATGGCTGACATAGGGATACTTGCATCAACTGACCCGGTAGCGCTGGATCAGGCATGTGTGGACCTTATATTCCTGCAGGAGGAAGGCGACGGCGCGCTTTTATGCTATATGATTGACCAACAGAACGGCCAGCATCTTTTGGAGTATGGCGAGCAGATCGGTCTTGGAAGCAGGGAATATGAAGTTATATCCATAGACTAGACGCAAGGATAAATGAATACATTTAAGATTAATCAAATAGGAGGAAAAAGAAATGAACAACAGAAGACAAATACACAAAATGAAAACAGTAATATGCATGTTTTTAGCTTTAAGCCTGGTTTTCCTGTTCGGATGTTATAAAGAAGAGGTTACTGAGGAAGTTGGGATAATCACACAAGAAAGTATAATGCCATCTGAATCAGTACCCGAAGAAGAAAAATCTGTTGTATACATGACAACGAAAATTACTGCAGAAGCTCTTGTCTCTATTTATAAAGCGCTTAACTGGACACCGACAGGAAAGGTGGCAGTTAAACTGCATACAGGGGAGCCTCCTGCAAGCAATTACCTAAGGCCTGAACTAATTAAGAATCTTATACAGCTGGTAAACGGGACGATTGTTGAATGCAATACAGCATATGGAGGAAGCCGTGATGCTACTGCTATGCATCTGCAGGTCGCAAAGGACCACGGTTTTACTGATATAGCGGACTTTGAAATACAGGATGCAGACGGTTCATTATCCATACCTGTTACAGGCGGGATTCGTCTTACAGAAAATTTTGTCGGAGCAACTTTCCCAAACTATGATTCATATATAATACTATCTCACTTTAAAGGGCATGCAATGGCTGGTTTTGGCGGTGCGATCAAGAACCTGTCCATAGGGCTTGCGTCATCGGAAGGGAAGAGCTGGATACATTCAGCGGGAAGATTTAAATACGGGCTTTCTGGCATACAGGACCATTTTCTGGAATCTATGGGAGAAGCTGGTAAATCTGTTTCAGATTATTTAGGCAATGGCGCACGTATAATATACATAAATGTAATGAATAATTTAAGCGCTGACTGTGACTGCAATGGGTATCCTGACCCAGCCAAAATGAAGGATGTTGGGATTTTAGCATCAACAGATCCGGTTGCTCTGGATAAAGCATGTGTAGATTTCGTATATGAGCAGAAAGAAGGCGATGCTGATGTGCTTGTATGGGAAATAGAGCAGCTTAACGGTCTGCATACTTTGGATTACGCAGAAGAGATAGGTCTTGGAAGCCAGGATTATGTGATCGTATCAATAGATGACTGATTAGTAATTAAACAATAAATATACAAAAAGGAGGAGTATGAACAACCGTTGGCTGTATCATACAAAAGAAAGATGAAAAAGATAAGAATAAAAGATATTACATTGACAGCGATGTTTATAGCACTTGGGATTGTTCTGCCTTTTCTGACAGGACAGATACCAAAGATAGGGAGCATGATGCTTCCTATGCATCTTCCGATAATGCTCTGCGGGCTCATATTGGGATGGAAGTATGGTTTAATAGCAGGTATTGTCACTCCCATATTACGCTCCTTCATATTCGGTATGCCTCCGCTTTTTCCATCTGCTGTAGCAATGGCATTCGAACTGGCAGCTTACGGAGCAGTAATAGGCCTCATATTTAACAAGATAAAATGGAGATGCATATATACTATACTGTTCTCTTTATCTGTCGCTATGATAGCTGGACGGATAGTATGGGGAGCTGTAAGCTATCTGCTTTTTAACATAACTGCAAAAAGCTTCACCTTTACTATGTTTTTATCTAGTGCGATTATAAACGCTATACCTGGCATAATACTGCAGTTCATACTGATACCTTCAATAATGCTGCTGTTAAAAAGGTCTCATATTATCCAGCTTACCCCCAAAAAGCATAAAACCTTAAGTAGTATAAAAGAGGAAGTATCAGAGGGATAAAATGGGCGACATCATACAAAGAGAAGCGATATATCTTTGGTACTATATATCTGTGCTGTTCAAGCAGATCGCGCCATACTGGGCAACAGGCATACTCTTAGGTTCTGTCATATCAGTATTCGGGAAAAATAGGATTCACTCATTATTCACCACAT
>JAAYBX010000096.1 GCA_012729955.1 Clostridiaceae bacterium | reverse complement strand
GATATGGCGTGTATGCCGTGAAGAATTCCTGACGTGATATGAGGTGGCTGATAACAGAAGGTATATAATGGTCATATGCGCCAGCACCTAAAAAACATGCATAACCGTTGGTATTGCTGTTTTTCGCGGCTACAGACTGCATGTACCTGATAAGTTCCATTTCACTTTTCGCAGAAGGAAGGTTCAATGGCCTTTTCAGCCTGACTTCCTCAGGAATGGAAGAAAAAAGATGCTCTATACTGTCTGCTCCACATCTGCTCAGCATTTCTTCCCGGTCCTTGTCAGTTACCGGTATATATCTCATCTTACTCGGCCTCGCTTTCAAGGAACTGATTATATTCATCCTCTGTCATAAGCTCATCAAGTTCTGTTTCGTCGTCAATGGTGATTTTTGCCAGATATGCTTCATATGGGTTTTCGTTGATTTTTTCTGGAGATTCTTCCAGTTCATGGTTCGCTTCAATAACCCTTCCGCTTACAGGCATGAACACCTCTGCTGCAGTTTTTACCGATTCTACTGCACAAAGCACATCACCCTGCTGTAAAACAAGATCCTCCTCTGCCAGATCTACATACACTATATCCCCAAGCTGCTGCTGGGCATAATCTGTTATGCCGATATAGGCATATTTACCTTCTTTTTTAATCCATTCATGATCCTTTGTGAATTTCATACCAGACTCCTTATTATCTTTTATACTTTTTATTATAGAACGGTTTTTTTACCGTTACAGCCTTAACTTTTTTCCCTCTTATATCTACATAAACGAAAGTACCGGCTTTGGTATATTCAGTTGTGATAAGAGCTAATGCGCAATTCTTATTAAGACTCGGGCAGGTGCTGCCGCTTGTTACATAACCAATCTTTTCATCCTTATCGTTAAATACCTCATAACCATTTCTTGCTATACCCTTATCCACCATCTCCAATCCTGCTGACCTTATATCTACACCCTTTTCATTCTGTTCAATCAAGGCCTTTTGTCCGATAAATCCGTTTTTATCAAGTTTGACGAAATTTTTAAGTCCTGCATTCAATGGCGTTATCTTATCAGACAGCTCATGACCATATAAAGGTAATGCGCTTTCAAATCGCAATGTATCCCTTGCTCCCAAACCGCATGGCATTGCACCTAGTTCCATAAACTTCCTGAACAGTTTTTCTGTATCAGAAGCTTTCATGTAAATTTCAAATCCGTCTTCCCCTGTATAACCTGTTCTAGAGACAATCGTGTTGACACCATCAATTATTACATCATTTTTAAACCTGTAGAATGCTATTCCGTCCAGGTCTGTTTTTGTCAGCTGCTGTAAAATATACTGTGCTTGCGGTCCTTGCAGGGCTATCTGTCCGTATTTATCTGATTCGTTACTGATTACTACATCATATCCTTTTGCCTGATTCAGCATCCACTCATAGTCTTTATCAGTATTTGATGCATTTGCGATTATAAGGAAATCTTCATCATTGTTCTTGTATATGAGAAGATCATCCACACATCCGCCATGTTCATAGCACATAGGGGAATACATTATCTGATTATCTGCAATGGTGCTTATGTCATTGGTAACAAGGTTGTATATATACCTTATCGCATCTTTTCCCTTTACTGTAATTTCTCCCATATGAGAGACATCAAAAATACCTGCCTGGTTCCTAACCGCATTATGCTCTTCAATGATGGAGGTATACTGGACAGGCATATAGAAGCCTCCGAAGTCTACCATTCTTGCTCTCAAAGATTCATGCACAGAGGTTAAAGGTGTTGTTTTCATAAATTTTCTGCTCCTTGGAATATATATTTATAATATGTTTAAAAAGAAGAAAAGTCAACGG
>JAAYBX010000095.1 GCA_012729955.1 Clostridiaceae bacterium | reverse complement strand
TGCACCTTCATTTATCGCTAACTATAACGGTATAGGAATAAAGGCTCTGGAAAAAGGATTAAAAAGACTGGGATTTTATGCAGCGGAAGAAACTGCGATAGGCGCGAAACTGGTAAAGGATAAATATGATGATATGTTAAAAGAAGGTGACAGGGATATAATAATCACATCCTGCTGTCACAGCGTGAATCTTCTTATCCAGAAACATCATCCTAAAGTGCTTCCTTATCTTGCAGATGTCTTAAGCCCGATGCAAGCTCACAGTCTGGATATAAAAAGAAGATATCCGGATGCGAAAACAGTATTTATAGGGCCTTGTCTTGCAAAAATGGATGAAGCAGACAGATATGTCGGAATAACTGACTGTGTTTTAACATTTGATGATCTTACAAAATGGCTGGAGAAGGAAAAAATCGAGCTTGAAAAGGTTATTGATGAAAACCAAAACAGCAAAACACGTCTTTTCCCGACTACAGGCGGCATATTGAAATCGATGCTTTGCGAGCAGGATAATTATACATATATCGCAATAGACGGAATTGAGAACTGTAAAGCTGCGCTAAAGGATATTGAAGAAGGCGGACTGCATAAGTGTTTTATAGAGATGTCTGCCTGCACAGGCTCCTGTATAGGAGGTCCTGTCATGGAGAAGCACCATGCGATGCCAATAAAGGGTTACAAGGAAGTAACGAAATATGCAGGCAGGAAAGATTACATTGTCGAGCAGCTTTCAGAAGATGAAATGAAGAAGAACCATATGCCTATAGTTGTCAGACAGGAAAACCCTTCAGAAAACGAGATAGTTAATATTCTTGCTCAGATGGGGAAATTCAAACCAGAAGACGAACTTAACTGCGGATCCTGCGGATATAACTCCTGCAGGGAGAAAGCCGTTGCAGTATTCCAGGGTAAAGCAGACTATTCCATGTGCCTGCCTTTCTTACAGGCAAGGACACAGAGCTTTTCAGATACAGTATTAGGTAATACTCCAAATGGCATATTTGTCCTAAATGAAAGTCTTGAAGTACAGCAGATTAACAAGTCAGCACTATCAATGATGAATATCCGCAGTATGTCAGATGTTTTGGGAGAACCTGTTGTCCGGATTCTGGATCCAAAAGACTTTATGAATGTAAGGAATTCAGGTAATGCCATAAGAGATAAAAAGATATATCTTGCAGAGTATGAGAAATATGTCGAGATGACCATAATATATGACAGGGAATATAAAATAATTCTCTGTATTATGAGAGATGTTACTGAAGAATACAGGATAAAGGAAAAGAAGGAAGCTGTAAACAAAAAAACTGTCGAGACAGCTGACAAGGTTGTCGACAAACAGATGAGGGTCGTTCAGGAGATAGCATCGCTTCTTGGCGAGACTGTTGCAGAAACCAAAATTGCGCTTACCAAACTTAAGGAGACGATATCGGATGAATAATCTTTGTGCGGATATAGGGTATAACAGCCTGAATAAATACAAAGAGCAGTTATGCGGCGACCATATCGAGTGCATTAATCAGGAAGACGGATCTTCAGTGATAGTGCTTGCAGACGGTTTGGGAAGCGGCGTGAAAGCAAATATACTATCCACGCTGACCTCAAAGATAATCTCGACCATGATGGCTGAAGGATGTGATATCGATGACTGTGTTTCCACAATTGCAGCAACTCTTCCTGTATGTTCAGTAAGGGGGATTGCTTATTCGACTTTTACAATTATCCGCCTGGTTAACAACCAGTATGCAGAGATAATACAGTATGATAATCCGCATGTAATACTCTTAAGGAATGGAAATAATGTGGAATTTCCGAAAACAGTATTAAATATTGATAAGAAGGAAATATATTACTCAAAGATATCATTACAGGAGAATGACATTTTCGTAGCAATGAGTGATGGAGCTATACATGCCGGAGTAGGTACGAGTCTGAACTTCGGATGGTTAAGGACTGACATAATAAAGTTTATGGAAAATCTGTATCATGTAGGTTTCACTGCCAAAACACTTACTACAATACTGCTTGATGAATGTTACTCGTTATACGGGGGCCAGCCTGGAGATGATACAAGCGTATGCACTATCCGTATCCGCAAGAGGGAACCTATGAACTTAGTTATTGGCCCGCCTTCTAACAGAGCAGACTGCTCAAAAATGATGTCATTGTTCTTCTCCAAAGAAGGTAAGCATATTGTATGCGGAGGAACTACTTCAAAAATAGCTGCTGATTATCTGGATAAGCCTTTGATACCTAATCTTAATTATGTTGATCCGGAAATACCTCCCACTGCAAATATTGAAGGAGTAGATCTGGTAACAGAAGGAGTTATAACCATAAACAAGGTTCTTGCATATGCGGAAGATTATCTTAAGGATAATGAATCATACAGGGTATGGAGTTATAAAAAGGACGGAGCTTCTCAGATAGCAAGGCTTCTTTTCGAAGAAGCGACAGATATTAATTTTTATGTGGGAAAAGCTGTAAACCCTGCTCATCAGAATCCGGACCTTCCCATTCATTTCAATATAAAGATGCAGCTCATATCAGAGCTTGCAGAATGTCTTAAGAAGATGGGTAAGAGTATAAAAGTCAGTTATTTCTAAAAAAGGAGGACACCATGAGGAAGTTTGATACTAAGGTTCAGTTATTGAAATACAAGGTTCTCATGCAGGTAGCGAAGCACTCGTGGGATGACACCCTTTTAGAATCAGTAATGGACATACCTAAGGAAATTGTCCCTGGAAAAGAAGCAACGATGAGATGCTGCGTGTATAAAGAGAGAGCAATACTCTCAGAGCGTGTCAAACTTGCCATGGGAGGTGACAAAAGCAATCCTAATGTTATTGAAGTCATAGATATAGCATGTGATGAATGTCCTGTAGGAGGATATGAAGTATCCGGAGCATGCAGAGGATGTATTGCTCACAGATGCGAGGAAGTATGCAGATTCAATGCGATAACATTTGACAGTAAGCAGAAAGCGCATATAGATAAGAGTAAATGCATTGAATGTGGAATGTGTGCGAAAGTATGCCCATACAATGCGATACTTAATAACAAAAGGCCCTGTGAGAATGCCTGCAAAGTCAAAGCTATATCCATGAATGAAAACAGGGCTGCAAAAATAGATAATGAAAAATGCAATGCCTGCGGAGCATGCGTGTACCAGTGCCCGTTTGGAGCCATAACTGACAAATCGTTTATTCTTAATGTTATAGATATTTTAAAGAAAAGCAGGAATAATGAGCAATACAAAGTATATGCAGTAGTAGCCCCATCAATATCCAGCCAGTTCTCATATGCGAAACTTGGACAAGTAATATCCGGAATCAAAAAACTGGGTTTTTATACAGTAGTTGAAGCAGCTTTAGGTGCGGATATGGTTGCAAATGAAGAAGCGAAAGAACTGTATGAAAAGGGTTTTCTGACAAGTTCTTGCTGCCCAGCATTTGTTTCGTATGTAGAGCATAGTTTTCCTGAATTGAAGCAGCATATATCTCATAATCTTTCTCCTATGGCGACTATAGCAAAGTATATAAAAGATAACGAAAAAGGAGCAAAGGTAGTATTTATAGGACCATGTACTGCAAAAAAACAGGAATTTCAAAAAAAGGAAGTCTCTAAGTATATTGACAGCGTATTAACATTTGAAGAACTTCAGTCACTCATAGACAGTAAGGATATAGATATAACATCACTGCCTGAGGATGTGCTGGACAATGCTTCATACTTTGGAAGGATATTCGCACGTTCAGGAGGGCTTTCAGATGCTGTCAGACAAGCGATAAAGGAAAACAATTTTGATGAAAGCAGATTCAATCCGATATCCTGTGACGGGATAGAGGAATGCAGGGCTGCTCTTATAAAAGCTGACAGGAATATGCTGGCTAATAATTTTATTGAAGGCATGGCATGTGTGGGAGGCTGTATAGGAGGAGCAGGGTGTCTTACTCATGGAGCCAAAGACAAGAGCGAAGTGGACAGATACGGAATGCAGGCTTACGAAAAGACTATATCAGATGCCATAAGCATGATTAAACCATAGACACATAATATTTACCCCAGCGAGACCCGCTTATTATGCTTCAACCATAATGGCGGGTTTTTGCTAAGGTAAACATATTATCTAGTTATAACGTTAATCAACCTTCCTAAGTTTTAAGGTGTTTAGGTAATGAGGCTATAATGATTCTTCTATCAGTCTTATCAAATGTATAGTAAATCCGTGTAGCACTTCCTTCTAAATAAATATGAGAATCTATTTCGCCTTTCACTTTGAGTCCATTTAAGCGGTAATAATTAAACTCATAATCTGTTTTATTACCGGCAGCAGGCGGGGCAGCATTTTTAATCCTAAATTTGCAATTATATATCCGTGAACCTCTGTCATTTATTTCCTGTTCAGTTAATCTGCCAGTTAAATACTCATAATGGTCCAAAGCTAAAAATTCGAGTGCATTGCATATGCTGTCAAAGTCATAATTTAAATCAGTATTTGCAATCTCTTTCTTTGCGCGATCGCACATTATGAGTGTGTCACTGAAATTATCTTCAACCCATTTTGGGATATCCTCAAATTTTTTTGGCCTTTTTTTTAGTCTTTCGATTATTGCATCTTTTTCTTCCATCACATTTTTTTGCTTTTCTTCGCATGCTTTACATTTCGACTTTTCTTTTGATAATTCCTCATTCAGTCTTTTTACTTCTTCCTTCCACTGTTTTTTTATAGAATATTTTTTTGCCTGCTCTTCAACAAGATTTGCTTCATAGTTCTTTTTCTGGGAATTGTATTTATCTTTCCACTGGTCAATTTCCCTAAGCAGATCCTCATTATTTTTATTAAATTCATCGGTATTCTGATCTGATAAGTTTTCCAGATCAGTAACAAATTTCACACTTTGAAAATTTACATTTTTGCGTTCATAATACTTGCGTATGCGTCTGTATATAGTCTGTTTAACAGGATCGTCAGCACAATACTGCTCTATGCTGAATGAATGCAAACACGAATTTTCATATTTCTTCGCATCAATAATGAACAGATCTGTATCATCTGTAATAAAAGATGTTTTTTCAGTGGCGAAAACTGATGCGACATCCTTTAGGAAAATATCCCGCTTGTTATAAGGAATGTAAAAGAAAAAAGCATATGCTCTGTTTTTTCTAGCCATTTCTTTGAATGCTTCAGTATAGTCAGTGATTACTGTCTCACTTGTTTCTTCTGTTTCTTCTTTCTTCTCTTTTTCCAGTTCTATTTTCTCAGCTGGTTTATCTGTGTAGACAACAGCAAGGGCTTCTCTTGTGTTATTTTTCAACCATTTGATAAGGGTTTGGTATGAGTTCATGTTCGATATTTCATAAGGCTTATCCGATATAGGCCAGTAGTCATTACATAATTTAATGTTCTTGTCCTGTATGAATTCACTTAAGAAGGCTTGTCTGAAAGCATCGCATTCCTCTTTTGTTCCAGCCGGTTCATGTACATAGGTTCTTGTAGCTATCGCTACATAATTCGAGTGTCTTCTTAAACCAATATCTGTTTCAAAATATCTTCCTGATACTGACTTTCTTGCCAATTCAGGTTTGTCAGGCATTGGACCAAGGTCGGGTTCACGCATATTCATTGCCCAGGATTTTTGGTCCTTGGATATAATAACTTCGAGCTGGTATCCTAAGTTGTACCTGAATGATTTAAGTTCATCAAGTTTTACTTTTGCAAAATCATCAGGCTTCGGAATGTCTTTAAGAGAATTAGGCAGTATAACTTCATCAGGGTTGTCTCTACCTATATGCTTGTTTTTTATCCAATTAAGAACATATAGTATTTCTTTTATAAACAGCTGCTCGACAGAGATATTATATGCAGGTTCAGATTTTGCATAAAACTGATATGATGTATACCTTATGCTTTTTACTAATGGTATTGTCCAACTGATTTCATTCTGTTCTTTCATTAGTTCCTCCCATAAATATTGATAATATGCAGGATTTATATGCGGTTTTCTTGATGTATTAATAATACACTAAATAACTGTGCTTGAGAACCTTTCTGTATATAAGTATGAAGAGTGAATTAAAAGAAATTTAATACAAATAAATCTGTATATGTGATACTATACTCCTGAGGTGATTGCTATGAGAATTGCTCCTTTAAGGATTTTTAGGATATTGAAAGACATTTTCGAGAATTTCAGATGGCCAAGCTTATCGTTCGATTTAAGTATACCTTTTTTGCTCATATTCGCTTATCTTGCTGTAACTGTTCTTTCTGTCTTGTTTGGTGTGTATATGCATAAGAAGACAAAGAATAAGATATGGCTTTTCCTGTCAGGAGTTCCAAGTGTTCTATTTATAATCCTATTCATTTTAAGCAGGATAATATTTTTCAGGTCGTAATGTGCTTTTGTCACAGAGAGATTTATTTTTTAGATATACTATTTATGCATACTATTAGAGGTGTGTCATGAAAAAGAGTATAACTGTAATAACAATATTGATTTTGACTATAATACTTGCAGGCTGTGCAAGCACTCAAGGAGAAAATGTGAAAAATACTTATGAGAATATCTCAGCCAAAGAAGCTAAAGAGATAATGGATGAAAAGAACGGATATATCATACTTGATGTAAGGACAGAGGCGGAATATGACCAAGGGCATATACCTAATGCAGTTCTTTTACCCAATGAAACTATCGGAACTGAAGAGATAGATATCTTGCCTGATAAAGACCAGCTTATTTTGGTTTATTGCAGATCTGGCAACCGAAGCAAACAGGCAGCAGCAAAATTAGTTAATTTGGGATACACGAATGTTTATGAGTTCGGCGGTATAATCGACTGGCCTTATGATATAGTGGCAGATTAAAACAACTATTTACAAGAATATGTTAAGATAATAAACTTTTCAATGTTTATTGACATGACCTTTGTATTTTGATACATTTATTTCGTAATATTGTATTTGTTAAAACTAAAGATAAAAGCAGGGGTAAAGCATCGAGCTATGTAAGTATTTACACGACTTTAGCTGTTGCACTAATTATAAAAATATATATCCAGGGGGGCAGAAGATGTATTGTACTAATTGCGGTAAGCCAAATGAAGACAATTCAAAGTTTTGTGTTCATTGCGGAACAAATCTTTCAGGAAAACAAGCGGATAATCAGCAGAACAAGGAGTTCACGGCTCCAAGACCTTTCCAGCCATACAGCTCGATAGATCCGAATCAGGGTATTGTAAACAAGACAGCTTTCAAAGGGAAACAGGTAAGTTTCGGCACATCCGGTTCAGTATCATTCAATAATAACAATAAAAACGGTAAAAAAGGCGTGAAAGTAGTAATTGCATTAATTGTAATTGCTGTTTTGGCTGTAATAGGTATTATTGTTTTTTCTGGTGGAGGGAAGAATAAGCT
Source organism: Clostridiaceae bacterium (assembly GCA_012729955.1). Taxonomy (GTDB): domain Bacteria; phylum Bacillota; class Clostridia; order DUPQ01; family DUPQ01; genus DUPQ01. The sequence continues at coordinate 16,513 of JAAYBX010000095.1, read as the reverse complement.
GAAATTAGGAACTACGCAGACTTTAATGTCCTTTACAGTTCCTTCATCGGGTACAAATATTAACATTACTGACGCTCAATCTCCTATGAATGGAATGAATATATCTGTTCCGGCGGGTGCATATGCTTCAAATGTTGACTTTAATATTGAAGTAACCGAAATAAATTCCCATAACTTAGGCACACAATTTGACCCTGTTACACCGCTCATCTCAGTAAATAACAGTGAAACAATTGCTAGATTGCCCTTGAGAATAACTATTCCTATAAAAATAAGTTCGGATTATTTTGCAATGGCTTTTTATTATGACAGGAGTACCGGAAAATTTGAAGCTATCCCATTTGAGAGCATGAGCAGTTCTCATATAACAATACTTACTACACATTTTTCTGAAATAGTGGTTTCGAGAATAAGCAAAGAGGATTTAAATAAACTTAGTAAAAGCATAGATTCGGGATTTGCTCCTGGTAAAGATGACTGGCCTTTTGTTAATTATGGTTCAGCTTTAGCACCTGGAGGACACTGCGCCGGGCAATCTCTGACCATGGCATGGTATTATTTTGAACAGTATGTCAATAACAAGCAGGATAGGCTTAATGACAGATTTGATAATAATGGCGGCACTCTTACTGAATCCTTCTGGCAGGATGATTCATATGGATATCGGTTCGCTTCAATAATACAAGACCAGATTACATGGAATTCCTGGGAATTCCAGCAGTATCTTCAACAGGCTCAACAGGAGCACCAGCTTACATATGATGCATTCGCGTATGCAATGCTAATAACAGGTGAACCGCAATTTATGGGTATTTATAGCCGTGATCAGTATGGAAATAGAACCGGAGGACATGCCTTATTAGCATACAAGCTGGAAAATGGGAAGATATATGTTGCAGATCCCAACTATCCAGGTCAAGAGAACAGAACAGTTATAATTCAAAATAACCAGTTCCAACCTTATTCGTCTGGTTCAAATGCCAATGACATAATGTCATATGGTGCGACACTTTACAGTGACATAATGTTTGTCGGTAAATCCGCACTGATTGACTTTAATACTATATCATCGTACTATTCGAAAATTTTAGACAAAACAATAGGGAAAGAAGAAATACCAACATTATCCGCTAAATACCTTTCCAACTATGACGATAATGGTACGACATGGACGGAAGTATCAGGTGAGATCAGATATAGTGATATACCGGCATTAGAAGATCAGTATAAAGGTATTATTTTAATTGCTGCAGAAACAGGTTATACTGATGCTGTTTATTCGATATATAAAGGAACAACAAAGCTTGAAGGCCCATATACTGCTGATGATGACGGATATGTATATTTTGAGTATCCATTAGATTCAGGAATAAATGATATCGGAATACAAGCTGATATTGTAATTAATAACAGTTTATATTATGCTGATTTCTTGAGGATAAAGGTGAATTATTCAGAATCATCTTCATCAGGTACTACACAAACGTCTTCACCTTCGCAGATAACAAACTATACTCCTGAATATATGGTAGGAACATATACATATGACAGTAACAACAAGGAAGAGGAAATGACATATATTCATGTAAACTGCTTTATTGAGATATTTGCTGATGGGACTATGAGAGACTGGGGAACATGGCAGGGTATAGGTGAATGGTCTAACCAGAGCTCCTCACATGACTATACAGAAACATGGAGTATTGTAGACAACAAGCTTGTTTCAGTAAATGATTCGGGCTTCAAACGTACCTGGGTAATAAATGGCGATTATATCAGTTATGAGGATAATTTCGGGTATAAGATTACTTACAAGAAGATTAATTAACTGAAGGCTCCTTTCAAGTTTTATCAGTGGTAAGGGGAAGCATGAGGCCTCATGCTTCTTTCCTTAGTATGACGGGCATACCAATGCTCTGAGGTGAAAGTCCTCTGGGGCGTAGTTACCGACGAACCCAAAAGCGACTTGCAAGTTTCACATCGTGAGGTGTGGGAGAGAAGAAGCAATAGCGAAACCGTAGCCCAACGGACAGAAACCTGATATTAAGGCGTATTTAGCGGATAAGTTGGCTAAGTTCAACGAAGTCCCAAAGGTAACCGTAACCTAAATGCGTAAATTGGGTGGGTAGACGGTGAAAGAACATTGGTTTATCCCGTGAGGTCTCACAGACATAATAGGAGTAGATGAATTCGAAACGAAGGTGCAGTAACAACGAACTGTGAGAAGTCAGCAGAAGCCATAGTACCGAGAAAAAACGGGAAGGGCTGAACAATTCAGAGCGTCAATTTGAAATGTATGTTCCAAACAGTAAGCCCGACAAGGAATGAGCTCGAAGCGTACCTCCGAGGGAACACCGGCACATACGGCAATCTGTTTGGAAGCGGAAAGGAGAAAAGACGGAAATATGTCAGAAATGCTTGAAAGAATACTTGATGACGAAAACATAAAAACCGCCTACAAAAGAGTTTATGCAAACAAAGGCGCAGGCGGTGTGGACGGAGTCACAACCGAGGAACTCGAAGAATATATGAGAGTGAATTGGAGAAGTATCAAGGAACAAATCCGAGAGAGAAAGTATAACCCGCAAGCGGTAAAGAGAGTAGAAATACCCAAACCAAACGGCGGCATCAGGAAACTCGGTATCCCCACGGTAATAGACAGAGTGATAGAACAAGCAATAACCCAAATCCTAACACCCATATTTGACCCGCTGTTCAGCGACAGCAGTTATGGGTTCAGACCGAACAGAAGATGTGAACAGGCAATAATTAAACTGCTTGAACACTTCAATGACGGTTATGTTTGGATAGTGGATATTGACCTTGAGAAATTCTTTGACAATGTACCGCAAGACAAGTTGATGAGTTATGTCGGCAGAGTAATACACGACGGAGATACAGAGTCCTTGATAAGGAAATATCTCAAAGCGGGTGTTATGGTAAACGGCAGATACGAAGCAACAAATTTAGGAACCCCGCAAGGCGGAAATTTATCCCCTTTACTCAGCAACATAATGCTGGACGAACTCGACAAAGAACTCGAAAACCGAGGCTTACACTTTACACGCTATGCAGATGATTGCGTAATTGTACTAAAGAGTAAAGCAGCGGCAACAAGGGTGATGTATTCCATAACCGACTGGATAGAGAGAAAGCTCGGATTGAAGGTTAATGCAACGAAAACAAAGATAACCCCACCGAACAAACTCAAATATCTCGGCTTTGGCTTTTGGAAGGACAAACAAGAATGGAAAGCAAGACCCCATGAGGACTCTGTAGAGAAGCTCAAGAGAAAACTCAAAGCACTGTGCAAAAGGAATTGGAGCATAGACCTCACAACCAGAATTAAGAAAATCAACGAGGTAACAAGAGGTTGGATAAACTACTTCAGAATTGCTTCAATGAAAAGCAAACTCCAAAACATAGACGAGCATTTGAGGACGCAATTGAGGGTGATAATCTGGAAACAGTGGAAGGTACCAAAAAAGAGGGAATGGGGACTTGCAAAACTCGGAGTTGGCAAGGATTTAGCAAGGTTAACGGCATACTGCGGAGACCGATACCAATGGGTGGTTACTAAAACCTGTGTCGTTAGAGCCATTTCGAAAGAAAAACTGACTAAGAAAGGTTTAGTCAGTTGTCTTGATTATTACGCAGAGCGTAGGCATATCTTAAATTTGAACTGAACCGCCGTGTGCCGAACGGCATGCACGGTGGTGTGAGAGGAGGGAGCAAATCTCTCCTACTCGAGTTTGGATATTGAACTGAATATCGGTTGTAAATATATATTGGGTATAATAGAATATATCTAAGAAGAGATATAGAATTTCGGAGGTTAAATATGTCAAGATATGATTTCGTAGTCATTGGAAGCGGCGGAGGACTTATGTTCATTGAAGGCGCTTTGGGGTATAACAAGAAATGTGCGATAATAGAAAATTCGAAATTCGGAGGGACCTGCCTTACAAAAGGATGTATTCCTTCAAAAATGCTTGTATATCCTGCAGATCTAATCAGAGAAGCGGAAGAAGGAGCTAAAATAGGTGTCACATTTCAGAAACCTTCAGTTGACTGGGCGGCTGTATCAAAAAGAGTCTGGGGACAGATTGATCTTAATGAAAAAGTTGAAGCCAGATTAAGTAAAATACCGGATCTGGATGTATATAAAGGGACTGCTGAATTTTCAGGACCTCATACAATGAAAATAAAGAATGCAGAAGGAGAGTATTATGCCCAGATTGAATCAGATTACTTTGTTATTGCAGCAGGAGCTCATTCCTTCGTCCCTCCGATCGAAGGACTGAAAGAAACCGGGTATCTGACATCGGAAACCTTTTTTGGAAGCAGTTATCCCAAGAAGCCATATGAAAGCCTGGCAATAATAGGAGCCGGGCCTATCGGTGCGGAATTTGCCCATATATTCGCATCTTTCGGGACCAAGGTATCATTGATTGAAATGAATCCTGGAATACTTACAACTGAAGAAGAGGAAGTTAGCGAAGTTGTAAGAAAGCAGTTTGTAAAAGATGGAATCGATGTCTTTACTGCAACAAAGACATTGAAAGTTACTATGGAAGATAACAAAAAAGTTCTTCATCTTCAAAATATGGATGATAATCGTGAATTCAAAGTAATATGTGAAGAGATAATGTTCGCATCAGGAGTACGGTCAAATGCTCCTTCCTTAAAACCGGAAAATGCAGGATTGGAAACCGATAAAAGAGGGTATGTCGTAACTAATGAATATCTTGAGACTAATTTAAGCCACATCTGGGCTATTGGAGACATAAACGGAAAATACCAGTTTCGGCATAAAGCGAACAAGGAAGCGGAAATACTGATAAATAATCTGTTTAAAGACCCTAAGAATAAGAAAGCTATGAGCTATGATGCTGTTCCCTGGGCTATATTCACACATCCGCAGGTAGCACATGTCGGTAAGACTGAGAGGGAAGTGAAGGCCACGGGATGCAAATACAAAGTTGGTATTAACAGGTATTCTGATGTTACTGCAGGACGTGCAATGGGTTACACAAGCAAATCTGAAACAAATGGTTTTGTGAAATTAATTGTAGGTGAGGATAAATCAATACTTGGAGCTCATGTTGTAGGCCCTAATGCCGCTATTCTTCTGCAGCCATATGTATATATGATGAACTGCAACAGGAAATGCGAAAAAAAGATAAGAAAAAAGAAGGTTGAAATAGAGCAGTTAAGAGCTATGTGCCCTCACCTTGGTACATATACACCTATGGATGAGTCTATGATAATACACCCTGCCATGAGCGAACTTACAGCATGGGTGACAGAAGAACTGGAGTAGATTTATCTAGTCAGAAGATTATACAGCACCTGAGCGAATTCTGCATGGGTGCTGTTTTTTGTCAGCATAAGGTTAAAGCCATCGCCTTTAATGATTCCTGTTTGTATTAGTAAGTCTATTGCTTTCTTCTGGTCTGTTTCCAGAACAAGTTCCTGTTTGTATGTATCATAAGTTTTATCATTAATAACATCAGGTAATTCATCCAGATATTCCAAAATTTCATATAACATGATAAACAGCTCAAGCCGTGTAAGCTGATGAGAAAAGTTAGTAACATGTTTCTCAACTATTTCTCTTATCTGAATATCCTTATCGCTTAACGCTTCAATACAGTAAGCTTTTAAAAGCATAGAGTGAAGCATGTCGGGTAATATTAATGAATCAGGTTTAAAGAAGGAATTGTCATCAGTTTTAATTATCCCTCTTGCTGATACAAAGCATGCAGCACATGAATACCAGTCTGTATCTGATACATCAGGTATATCTGTACTATTACATCCAATTACGAATCTGCTTAAGTGGTCAGTACGAATGATTACTGATTTGGTTTCATTATCATAGTATCCTCTGACACTCTCAAGGCTTCCATCTTCTTTTTGAAGGTATATCACAATAGAGTTCGGGTCTTCTCCATCAGAAAGCTCATAGGGTATTGTAATCAGTATATGCAAAGGAGCAAATTCAGTTATATTCCCTTTGCTGTTTGATACATTGAATTCATATACTGGCCTGTTATTGTATTCATCAAGCCTGCTTATTGATATATTGACAGTATCATTTATACTATTTGAATTTATACTGTCCATTGCAGTATTGTTAAACTGTATAGATGCAATTGGAGACTTAACCATAATATATGAATCAGACACATTCAATATAGTATCAAGTACCTGCTGTTCTATGCTTAATGTATACATTGAACAGGGGATTATTGACTTAATATTGAAGCATATTACATCTTTTTTGGTTATGAGCCCGAAGTATGCCGCACGGCTTATAGCTGAAATCATCATACCCTCAGGCACCTGACCTATGGCTTTTCCTGAAACTATATCTGCATTAACTGAAGCAGTTGTGCCTTCATCTGAATTACAGCTTATTGCTGCGATATATGGGTTATATGTATTCTGAGGTGCTGATGGTATTTCTCCGCTGGTAATAGTAACAATATCTGACGGATGGGACAGATTCATAGAGCTGTCAAAAGCACATACCCTGTACTGATACTGAGTTGTCTGCGAAACAGACTGGTCTGTGTAAACCATATTTGCTGTATCCGCTATATGAGTGAATAAAGACTGGTCTGTAAGACGTCTGTATATAGAATATCCGGCAACCTGCTGATTGTCGGTTGAAGCGTTCCAGGAAAGTGAAACATAGTATCCGTCAAGCTGGGCTTGCAGCTGTGCTGGAACAGAGGGCAGCTGTGTATCTGTCGTATCTGAAGTTCCTGTGACAGTCACTGTACCAGTCAGAGTATTGTTGTTAATGTTATAACTATATGTATATATTCCAGGGTATTTGAACTTCATCCTGTATGTGTAATAGGGCATTAACATACCAGAATCGAAACCAGAGATGTCCTGTTCGGCATTTACTGAACTCTTGACACGAATGACAGGGTTTGTATCTAGTGCTGATATCTCATTAATTGTGGCGCCATCAGGAGGATAGGATATCCATTCAACTACATCATTTACTGTTACAGTTATATTTGTCTTGTCCGCACCAGAGGCATCTTTCAGTCCTGTGGGATAAACCCTGATGCTTTGTGATACTGCTTCAGAAGGTAGCTGCTGGTATGGTATATTCTGAGTGACAAGATCAGCGATGACCACAATATCAGGGCTGACCCATCTTTGGTATGGAGAAGGACCTTCCACTACCAGCCTGTATGTTCCAGGAGGTGTGAAAAATGCGAAATATCCGGTATTATTCACTATCTGCGGATTTACCTGAGATGAGTATGCATGTGCAGGCCATTCATACCACAGAGTATTGGCTGGATCATAAACCATGCAGGTAACTCTCGCTCCAGGTACGACATTGCTAAAGCCTATTCCTGAATCAAACACGAATCCGTCAGGATCGATAAGTACGCTTCCGTAAGATGCATCTTCTTTGAGCGGGCATTTTACATATATCATTACATTATGAGCAGATTTGATGTTAAAAACATAATAATTGCCTACAACTGCTGAGTAGCTGTATTTTACATTGTCGGCTATGACATATACTTCGTCTGGATCATGGTCAGGATTCACATACAGCAATAACTGTGAGTCCCAGAATCCGTATACTCCGTTTATACTCCAATTTGATGTTGATGGTATTCCTGATAACGAATGACGGAATTTGAATGTAAAACTGTCCCCGTTAACTGCTTTTCCGTTCCAGTATGACCGTTGAGGGCACCAGCAGTGGTCTGATTCTGTCAGTGTTACGGTTTTTGACGGATTACTTTCAACTGTGTTCCACCAGGATTTTACATAGAAGGAAGTCACCCCGCCTGAACAGATATATTGGTATTTACCTGTTTCATCAGCAATTGATGTTCCTATATGCGTTTTTGTCTTGCTGTCATATATTCTTACTTCAGAACCAGGCATCGCAAAGCCGATTATATCAAAAGGTTTGGCAAGGTTGCATATCTGTCCTGTTTCGGGAGTGTATATTGTGGGAGTTGAAGGAGGAATGGAAAACTCAATAGTCCTTGTAAGCTGATGCGTTACATCAGATCCTTCGAGCCTGAAGGATATCTTTGCTTTGACTTCAAAAGTATTACTTGCGTAAACAGCGGGATCGATTTCAGAGGAATAGCTTTTTAAGTATGTCGCATATGAATGGCTTTCAGGAACGACCGGTTCATTGTTCTCTATCAGAATACCTTTATTGGATGCGGATCTCTTAATATCCAGAGAACTGCATGCATATTTTATATACAATTCAAATACATCGCTGTTCGACTCATATATCTTCATATGGTCGAATGTTTTGGTAATATCCAGTTCAGCAAGGTTTTTTGGGTTGAATGCTGTATTTTCATAATTGACAGTAAGATTGTACTGCTGTGAAACTGAACCCTCTTCAAGTATGTATGAGCCTAATGCCCAGTGATCAAGAGTAATGTGATAAAAATCAAGATATATAAGCACACTGCTGTTAGTAATATCCGGATCTGCATTCAGTGAATCTGCTGCAGATATAGTAGTATCAAAATATCCTATGCTCTCATAATACGGATCAGCCTGGATAATTGCAGTATCAAAGTCGTAAGGTGCAGGTCTGCTCGTAAGCTCGAACTCCACAAAAGCCTTTTTATTATCATCAGTCCGGGAGTTGCTGTAAGTGCCTGTTAAACCTAAAAATGCAAATACCGGGTCAGAAATTTTTACTCTATAAACTTTACCTTCAGCATCCATTTTTGTCACAGATTGTACATTTGATGATGATGCAGTCGCAATCATAGATGCAAAGCTGTCTGAAGGGTCCTGTAGTTTTATATCTATATAGAACTCATGACAGTTGCCCTGGCCAATATTCTCAATATCAATACGTACTTTCTTCTTCGCGCTTTCGCCTGAATCGTTGTCTACATACAGATACTGGCCTTCTGTGTCATTCAGATATGAATAGGTGAGCTGTATGTCCGGCCTGTAAATATTTGACTGCATCTGTTCCATGCAGTTAAGGTCATACTGGGTATGCAGGATATCGCTTTTTGCCTTAGCAGATGCATCAATATTAAACTTATAGCCTGACTCTCCATACCATTTATGCATTTCTCCGGTTACCCTTAGCTTGATGCTGCCACCAGCAGCAAGGGTATTCAATACTATATTTATCTTATGTTCAACCGCATCATAACTATGAGTCATTCCTGAAAGATCCGGAAGGTAATATGAAATGCTTTTCAATCCATCTGGCACAGTTACGGATATATTCACATCTTTTGCTTCCTTTTGCCCATGATTGGTCAGAGTCACTGAGTATTCATATGGATAATCGTCATCTGTAAAAGTATGGATATGCGCATCAGGCGCATCTATAACAAGCGCAAGATCAGGAAGCACTCCGAACCATACTGTTTTCTCGTTTTGTGAACCGTCAGCTTCTTCTTCCACATCAATTGTCTGCGATGTTATATTCAGCTTATTGGAAAGTAATGTTCCTCTTATTATTCCTGGATTAAGTGCACACACGACCTTAAAATATGAGGTCGGATCATCTGCTATATAATTAGTATAGCCTGAAGCCAAATTCCCCACATCCCATGTAACAACATCAAATCCAGATGAATCCTTGCTTACAGAATAGGTGTCAGGATAAGCCAAAACTAATGAAGTGCTTTTATCAAGTCGACAGGTAACAACAGAATCAACTGCCATGTCCGGCCCATTGTTCCCAAAAGTTATGAAGCCTGTATATTCACCCAGTTTCTCATTTTCCCTGTAGAACGCTTCTATGTAGTTATCGCAACTTAAGACCTTCTGCCCAACAGTAATAGTCTTTGACACAGTGTTATTTGTCAGTAACGGGTCAGTACCTCCTGCTAAACTTACAGATGACTGCACTGTAATAGTCCCATAAAAATCCTCTTTGGTCTGAATCTGTATACCTGTTGTCCTTTGAGATGATGTAGATATGTTTTTAAGGGAAAGAGAAGCAATATTTGCATTAACTGATGAGGTATCTGATCCAGAATCAGTAACCACTATGCTGCTTATTGCATCCAAAGGCGTAACAGTTATTTCCACATTAGCTGATGCAAGGGCTTCAGGCCCTAGATTAGCGACAATGTTATTTACATCAATCTTATCGCCACCTTTTGGATTAAGAGTCTGCTGGGTTAAAGAAACAGATAAGTCTGCAGATATAATTTTTGCAAGCTTTATAATCATTTTTTTGTAATTACTGGACTGTATGCCTTGTATATAGAAAGAGAGATAATTATCATTATGGTCAGGTTTTAATATTGTAAAATCGTAAGGGTATCTGTAAGCAGCAGTTACATACTGGTTTTTTATGCCTGGAACTGCATAAGGATCAAGAGGATCTTGTTTCTCAAGTGTGGCTACCCAAATATTATTACCTAAAAGTGAATTTTCAACATCACCGCCAGGTACTACATTGTAGTCATTTCCCATAATTCCAACAAAACTCACGGTCCCATCAGGATTTGTTTTTGCATCGAGAAATTCATTATAGGTAGATTCATTGCCTGAACCTACACATTTTATCCACATTGACTCACCGATAGGGTTTATTTTCTGGATATATAAGTCATCAGGACCTGTATTGTCAGGTTCAAATCCATTGATTTCCATTACGATGTTATAGCTTCTGTACAAATCATTGTCATATTCTGCAAAAAAGACATATCCATCTGATGTTTCCTCAATATCTCTGATATAGTCATAACCCCTGGTGCCATAACATTTATGCATCTCCCTATGTATAAGCCCATCAGAGGGGGTCGAAAATTTAGCAATATAGCCATCATGTTTAGCAACATAAGGATCCCAAGAACTGCTCCTGTAAAGCATGTTGTCTTCTCTGAATCCTGGAACTGAAGGTGAGTTTGATTTTCCTGCTGCAATGAATCCTCCATCACTTGTTTTAGAAAGGGTGAAAAACTCATCATGTTCACCTGATACAATCTGCGAAGGATCCATAACATATATCCTGTTTCCGGTATTCTTATCATATCCTTCGATAAAACAGTAATATTTGTATGAGTTAGTAGCAAACCTTCCTGCCACAAAGTAACCCAGATCTGTTTCTATTATGTCATTTACTTTATCAGTATATGATACTGTCACATCTTCAGGATGTTCTATTTTTCTGACCCATGTCATGGAATAGTCAGATAAATTTATCTTCATGATAAATCCATGGCTGCAGCTTCCGACTGCTACTAGAGCCGTTCCGGATTCCTCACCTATTATAACAAGGCTGTTATCTTCTGTAAGTATCATATCCTTAACAGTTATGGTTTTTTTGGTAAAATATCCAGCCCCTAAGTTTGATATGTATGATGATGTTCTTAAAAATTCACCTGTATCTGAATATACTTTTAACATAACTCCCTGTGCGGCTGTACCTTCATATGCAAAAACAACAGATCCATTGTTGAGGTTTACATATGCATTTTCGTCTCTGCTCCATTCAGGGTTCTGGACTGTTCCAATATACCTGTCCATCGAAGTCTGCCACACTATGCAGCCGTCAGGAAGAATATAGCTTACGGCTGCATCAGTGTGAACAGATGGTGGAAGAATTATAAGTAATAATGTTAAGATGATGATTATGGAAATAAATCTATTTGTTTGTTTTCTCATGATAAGATACCTGCCCCTTTGCACATATTAAGTAAGTCTATACAGTATTAATATATATATTCGTATTTATCATTACTACTGACCCTGGGTATAGTTTTTTATGAAAATATACAAAAATGGGTATTTATATCATGTAAAGGATAGGATATAATGGGAGAAAGAGGAAAACGAAGGAATATTATGAAAGCAAGCGGAACAGGAAAATTACCGAAGCCTTCGTCTTCGTTAATAACCGGTATATCTACAGGCCTTTTAATCGGATGGTTTATATCAGTACCGTATTATGGGCCTATGGTATCCCAAGGTGTAATTCCGTTCAAATCAATTTTAGAAGACATAATATTTATTGTTTTCTTTCTTCTTTTAGTAAGTATGGAAAATATACGCAAGAAGCTTATTAATCTTAACAGCCAGAGAATTACTGTTTATGGGATTTTAGTATTTGTTCTCATGAGGTTTGCCGCTGATCTGAACAGCCTATTGGTATTAAGGATGCATCTGGCATTTATAACTGCAGTCTTGCTGTATATGGCATCAAAAGCGTTGTACATCTCGCGTAATTCCATATTGTCAATCGGTATTATGCTGTTTATAACCATGGGATTTTATGGGATTACTGAAATGAAACTGTTAGATGGGTATTATGCAATTGCGTCAGAATCAGTATCAGGGATAGCAGCCTTTTGCTTTTTCATATTTTCATATAACTATGTTAAAACAAACAATTCAGAAAAGAATGTCATGCATTTTGATTACAGCAAAGCTATGTCAAAATTATCATATAGATGGTGGTTCATCCTTTTAAGCTTAACTGTTCTTTTGTTTGTCTATATACAGGGCAACAGTTATATGTATCTGATACTGGATGTAAATCCTATGAAATTTGATCTTATACTCTTCGCATGCTGGATTTTATACTCCATATCCGTATTATCCCTGACCTTGTTCTTAATTAATTTCAGAGTATCATTTACCTTTAGCTTCATAATATCCTTAGCGGGATTAGCATTCACTATAGGTCTTGCTTCCTTCAATAACAATTTTTTAGTTTATGTTTCATTTGTAGTCTTTACTATTCTGTCAGCTATAGTTGATTATGTCTTTCTCGCTGTATTCCTTTCATATGGGCTAAAAACACATAAAGTAACAAGTATTGCATGGGGGCTTTTGGCATACTGTTTCATAATGGAATATGCAGCTTTTAATTCCATACTGCTTTCTGACATATTCAGAAAGTATAACTTCATATTCCTTATGGTCCCGATACTTGCATGCTTATTCATAATACCGGTAATGATATATAGAAACAAATGGAAAGTTCCTGAGGAATTAAGTATAACAGTAAGGAAAAAAGCTACATTTGAAGAGCATCTCGTATCATTGCTGACAATGAGCGAAAAGCATATATTTGAACTTATGTGCAAAGGGTTCAGCAACAGGCAGTTATCAGAACAGCTTAATATAACTGAAAGCACTGTAAAGTTTCATATAAGGAATATATTAAAGAAAGCTAACGCGAGAAACAGATATGACCTTCTATCCATGATTCATGAGTCGGACTATATAACATCAAAATAGGTATGTGATGTAATTTTCCTCAAATCCTCAGGATCAGCTTCGATCTGCATACCTCTTTTACCTGCACTGAAGCATATCCTGTCAAATAATAGTGCAGTATCATTTACGACAGTAACAAATTTCTTTTTCATTCCGACAGGGGAGCAGCCCCCATGGACATATCCGGTTAAAGGCAGTAATTCTTTTAAAGCAATCATAGCAATACTCTTTACGCCAACAGCACAAGCTGCTTTTTTTAAGTCTAATGAGCAGTTGACCGGTATCATAAACACATAATAATTCTTATCAGAACCAATAGTCACAAGAGTCTTGAAAACCATGTCTGCTTCTTTCCCTACTAAATCAGCTACTGACAGACCATCAGTCACCAAGGGGTCATAAGTATATACGGAATATTCAACACAGTTTGCTTCCAATAGCCTCATCACATTAGTTTTTTCCATATAGTGATAATACAATACTGAGACAAAAAAATAAATGATTAATCAACAAAAACCTCCTTGCATAACTAAGGAGGTTTCTGCCATTAAATGAAAGGATCACAAAATGAAAAAATAAAAAAATATTTATCAAGTGCATTATACAACAGATATTATGAAATGTTAAGTGTTTTAACAAAAAAAACCAATTTATCAATCTTATGTTATATAGCAAAACCCCTCTTCAGATTGAAGAGGGATTAAGCTATAAAAAAAGATGTGAAAGGGCAACAATAGAAAGAAAAATGAGACAAACAACAACATATATATAGCATACCCTATGTGATGTACGATAAACAGGACAGAACAGAATACTTACAAATAAAACTACCTTTATTTGAAGCACTATTTCAACAAATAGTCTTTCCACTCAGTAAAAGTAACCTCATAAGATTTTCCGAATATCTCATCAAATGAGTCACAATCCATATTAGATTGTATAACCTGATCTAGTGAATAGGTGTTTATAAGATATTTTACATAAGCTTCAGCTAAAATATAATAATTGAAAATATATAAATTATCGGAATATGTTTTTAACAAAGCATATGACATAGCATCTGCATATAAACTAAGATTAAAATCATCCAAAGGATTGATTTTCCCTCCATGTGATAAATAATAATCCAATAAATTCTGTTCAAGCATTTGTGAATTATTATATACATACATTAAAGTCTGGCCATTACAATTATTTTCATGTATTAACGACATCATAATTTGTTCCTGATAAAATGGCTCATTATTTAAAGGATTTGTCACATAAGTATAGAAGCTGGTAGCAGTGCTGGATAAGTAGCACGCAAGGCCCTCTTGAAGATACCAGAATAAGTATGTTGGCTGATAATAATCCTGGAAAAGAAAATGTACTGTTTCATGAATGTGCATGAATTCTATACCAAAGCTGCTTAATTGAACAATACCTTTTTTCATATCAGTTTGTCCGCTACCTCTAAGAAGAGACTCATCAATTTCATATATAATAGTTTCATCAGTTTTAAGCTCATCATAATATGGAGAGACACTCAGTCTCTTTTTAAGTTCAGCAACCCCCATCATGTTTTTATATAAAAACAGTTCAAGGTTATCAATTGAAGTTAATAAGAATCTTTGATTTTCCTGCATTACAATATTGTATTTGGCAAAAGGTGAGAGGATAGTGATGCTGTCATCTCTATTTATTGTAAATTTATAACCTCTGAACAATCCACTATATATTGAATTATATATATGAGTTACTCCAATTGATTTAAGCCATTCATTCTTCATTCTCTTATTTTCCATTATTTTTATTTGCGGATCAAAGGTTACAATACTGTTATAACAATACTTATCATAAATATATTTACAATATGCTATAGCAGTTTCCTTTGCAAATACAGTATTTTCTCCATTAAGCTCATATATAAATCTTGGTTCTATGAAATCAAGGGTACTTAAATTGTCTGGATTACTGTAGTATGTCTGTAATTGATTCATATCAATACTGGTGTTCATTACTGTGCCTGATATACCATATATTAGCCAAGGATCTATAATATTACTCATTGCTCTTATTATGTGACTTGTAAATTCATATGTATCAAGCATTTCAAATTTAGCTACTATTGTATTATTTATGCAATATGCCTGTTCAAAATCCATACCTGTCTTTATATCGAACTGGGTAATTATTATAGTTGGTTTTGTGATATACAGCTTCTCGCTATATGAAATAATATTACTGATTAACTCATCTATTTCATCTATTATGTAGTCAGCTCTTTCTAAATCTATACCTTCCATAACTTCAATTTCATAAAAGGCATTTTCTGTTTCACATTTATAAATATCAAAAATTCGGAGCGAAATATCATCTCTTTGATGCTTTGTTTCAAAAATATCATATAGTGGAGGTGTTATTTCTACATTTTTATTACAACCACCTAAAAGTGATAATACCAGTACTTTTATGAGCAATAATACAATTTTTCTTTCCATATCATCTGCTCCACAAGTAATAATATATGTATATAAGCATTTAATGGTCTTTAAATACTTATACTTACTTCTAAATCATTTGTAATAATTATACCACTAATATGAATAAATAAACAATTACTATTTTTTCCAATATCACTTTTATATGCATTTTAATAAGACAGTATATAACTTTTCCATTCTTCAAAACTGACCTCAAATGTTTTACCGAATATCTCTTCGAATGAGTCGCTATCCATATTGGCTTCTATAACATGATCGAGAGAATAGGTATTTACCAGATATGTGACATAAGATTCATATATTACATACATTAAGGATTTATTTACAAAAAGGTTATCTGTTTTTATTGTCGCATAAGAAATAGAATCTATAAATATGCTGTTGTCGAATTGTTCCAAAGGTCCATTTTTACCACCATGTTTTATATAGTAATCCAAAAAATGCTGTTCAAATTCTACGGAGTTTTCAAATGTACTTTTAAACGCTTGGCCATTATAGTTGTTTTTATTCATCGTATAAACGATGTTATAGTAAGGGGTATATAATTTTTTACTGACAGGATCAGTTATATAGGTATAGGAGGCAGTAACTTGATTTGATAAGTAACATGGCAGCCCTTCCATAAGACACGGTGACTGATTGCGATTTTCCTGCGTAGGATAAGGAACAAAGTAAGTATGTACTATTTCATGAATATGAGCATACTCGAGAGCTGATGAAAATAAGTATACAGTTCCCGTAAAGTTGCTCGCGGCTCCACCTTTTTTTACAGACTCGTTTATTTCAAAGACTATTTTATCTTTGTGCAT
>JAAYBX010000094.1 GCA_012729955.1 Clostridiaceae bacterium | reverse complement strand
GCCTTACTGCTTCATCATACTGACCTTGCGAATTTGAAACCATCGCGGCATTGTAATATGCTTCTGGAAAATTCAAAGGCTCATCAAGCAGTTCGTCATACATCCTTTTTGCTCGGTCTGTATCACCTATAAGAAAATATGTATAGGCTAGATTGTCCTTTATACCTTTGCTGCTGGAATTGTACTGATATGCCTTTTTATTGAGCTCAAGCGCTTTATTCAAATCATTAGAATATGTGAGTACTGTACCAAACGAAACATATATATTTGTAGATTCAAATTTCTGTGTTATTTTATCAAAAAGCGCAATTGAATCTTCTATTTTTCCAACTTTCCATAAAGCCAAAGCCTCGTTAGATGAAAAAGCTATGAATTGGTCCTCAGTCATGTGACGATTCCTGTTTTGATCTGTTATCTCAAGAGCTTTCTCATATTTGCCTGCCTTTAATAGCATATATATGAAAATATTCAAAGTGTCTACTGAGGAATGTTTCATTTTATATGCCATAAAAGCTGGTTTCAGTGCTTTTTGAAACTCTCCCTTCTTATCGAAATAACCTGTCTGTATCAAACGGATATTTTCCAGCTTCATATATATGAAAACAGCTAGATATATTGAAAGAACTATACCGAATAAAAGCCATTTTCCTATTAATGCGAACACAAGGCATATGATAGGGAAAGCTGCAAATAGCAGTATATTTGTTAAGAGTTTCTTATTCTTTATTTTTTTCTCGATTTCATTGTCCGTATTCATTGTTATCCTTTTCCATATGATTTATTGCAGCAGCTATAAATGCTTTCATCAGAGGATGCGGGTTGGTGGGACGCGATTTAAATTCCGGCTGGAACTGTGCCAGGATATAGAAGGGATGTCCCTCAAGTTCCATTACATCAATAAGATCCTTGTTTACGCCGCTTACCTTAAGACCTTTTTGTTCCATTATATCTGAATAATCACTATTTATCTCATATTTATGCTTATGCCTCTCAGAGAAAGGTTTGGAGCTGCCATATATTTCGCATAATATGGAGTTTTTTGCAGGTTCACAAACATAACCTCCCGTACGACCTTCATTTTTGCTTAACATAATGACATTGTATTTAGCGTTAGTATCGAATTCCTGGCTCTGGGCTTCAGGCATTTCGCATACATTTCTGGCAAAATCAATTACTGCAGTATGCATACCTAAACAAAAACCCATATATGGAATGTTGTTTTTTCTTGCATACCCGGCAGATTTTATCATACCCTCAATACCTTTGTCTCCAAATCCTGCTGGTACAAGTATACCGCTTGCTCCTTTGAAAACATCATCCATATTATCATCATTAATTATAGTAGGATCTATCCATATGATTTCTACTGAGGAATGATTATAGAAACCTCCGTGCTTCAATGCTTCACTTACAGACAGATATGCTTCATGGAATGCAACATACTGACCAACCAAAGCTATTTTGACATTCATCTGAGGATTATTGAGCTCATAAATAATTTTATTCCATTCTGATAAATCCAGATTACGCTTCTTAAGATTAAGCTTCTTCACGGCAATATCAGCAAATCCTTCATTAGCAAGCAGAACAGGAATTTCGTATATGCTTGATGCATCAATATTTTCAATGACGCATGCGGGATCAACATCACAGAATAATGCGATTTTATCTTTTATCTGTTTGGTAATATGTCTTTCAGAACGACATACGATTATATCCGGCTGAATTCCCAGGCTTCTAAGCTCTTTTACCGAGTGCTGGGTAGGCTTAGTCTTTAACTCATCTGAAACTTTCAGGTAAGGAAGAAGAGTGACATGGACATAAAGGACATTTTCATGGCCTTTTTCCAATCCTACCTGCCGTATTGCTTCTAAAAAAGGCTGTGACTCAATATCTCCTACAGTTCCGCCAATTTCTGTTATTGCGACCTGTACTCCTTTTTGTTCGGCATTTTTATATATAAGGCTTTTAATTTCATTGGTGATATGGGGAATGACTTGAATTGTGCCTCCTCCGTATGTGCCGGCATATTCTCTTTTACGTATTGTGTCATATATTTTACCAGCAGTAAAACTGCTTAAATAATCAAGGTCTTCGTCAATAAATCTTTCGTAATGGCCTAAATCCAGATCTGTATCTATTCCATCTTCTGTCAGGTAAACTTCTCCATGCTGATATGGGCTCATAATCCCAGGATCTACATTGATATATGGATCGAATTTTTGAAGAGCTACTTTATAACCCATAGTTTTTAAAAGCCTGCCTAAAGAAGCGGCTGTTATTCCCTTACCTAATCCGGATACGACGCCGCCAGTTACGAATATATGTTTTATTGCCATTTCCCACCCCATACGGTTTTTTTTATTTTACATCGCAAAGCGCTTTGCTGTCAATAAGCATAAGGAAAAATAGGCAGGAATTCAAGGCAGATGTTGATATTAATATTGTGTACATATAGAATATAAGCGAAGAAAGTTATGGAGGAGTAATGGCTCGTTTATGCAAGAATTGCGGGACAAACAACAGCTTTGGCTCTAGATATTGTGAAGAGTGCGGACAGAAGCTTGAAGTCAGGCTGGAGGTTCCCACAATTAAGAAACCTGTAAAAGTTAATAAGAATGCAATAATCACATTATCAGCTTTTATTACTGTAATTATGCTGTTGATATTAATAATTAATTCATTCGGCAGTATCGAGCAATCTCTTGACATGTATTTTAGAGGGATACAGAAAAATCAGATTGAAAATTTCATTGCCTCTTTTCCTCCTCAAGTGGAAAACATTTTTACTCAAAAGAGCATTATAGACGGAATAAGATATGAGGATTTCAAATCATCTTTTGATGAGGATTATGCATATAACTACAACAAATTCGGTGAACGGTTTCGTGTGAGATATTCAATTAAGGTAAAGGAGTACTGGTCAAGAGAAGAAATTAATCTGCAGAAGACCCAGTTATATGATATCTGGCGTATTCCTAAAACATCAGTCAAGGATATTATTACTGTAAACCTTCAGGTAACTTTACGAGGTGAAAGCCAGGAACAGACATATACAATGGCTCTTGATATGATAAAAATACATGGTAAATGGTATGTTTATCCTGATTATGATGCTTTCATGCATCCAATACGCTGATATAAAAAATGTGTTTTAATTTATTTGTATAGATTATTGTGTAGGATTATATATTTGTGATATTATATTCATGTATACAATACATATATAGAGAGGGGTAGCACATTATGAAATGTATAAATTGTGGCAATGAACTGGAAGACAATGCAAAATTCTGTGCAAGTTGCGGAAATGCTGTTGAGGAAGTCAAACCAGTTGTTAATGAAGCAGCTGAACAGGGTAAACCTGAGGATAAACCTATTGAACAACCTGTTAAAAGCACAAATAACTGTAAGAATTGCGGAGCTGCTTTAGAAGAAGGGGCTAAATTCTGTCCAACATGTGGAGCAACAACAGTACCACAGGCTGTTATCTGCAGAAATTGCGGCACAAAAGTAGAACCTGGTGTGAAGTTCTGTCCTACATGTGGCACGCCAGCAGGTGCTCAAACTGCTACGGGAACAGGGCCAGTACCTTTTGCAGCGATGCCGAATACCGGACCTCAGCCGGGAGCAAAAGAAACTTTTGAAAAAATTAATAAGACTCCAGATACTACAAATGAATATGATCCTGAAGACATAGCAATGTTTAAACGCATATCAATAGTAGCTTATCTTGGTCTTCTTGTCCTTATTCCGATTCTTTGCTTCCCGAAATCAAAATTTACAAGGTATCATTCAAACCAGGGTTTGACTCTTGCAATTATTGAGATTGTATTCTATATCCTTATGGGTATATTGAATATTCTTCTTGGAAGGATGCTCTTCTTCCTTATACTTTTAGGAATAATTGCATTTGCAGGTTCAGTTGTTGTTATATACCTTATGGTTGTAGGCATTATTAATGCAGCCAAAGGAAGAGCAAGGGAATTGCCGGTTATTGGGAAGTTCAGGCTTCTTAAATAATAGATAAACCATAACAACATTTACTAATACAATTGTATTCTTGTAAAATAATGTCTGATAAAGGGATGGTTATTCCATCTCTTTATTTCATGACAACTATTGATATTGATATAACCATAAATGCAGAAATGGATATATAGAAACAGAGACAGAGCATAATACTTCTATTGTTTCCTTAAGATAAAATTTTATGATAAAATTACTTGAAAAGAGGAACTGGATGAAAACACCTTTAACTATACTGGATAAATCTATACTTAAAAACAACATATATACGATGCAGACATTACTTAATCAGCATTCTAAACTTCTGATGCCGATGATGAAGACACACAAAAGTACTTCGATAGCTAAAATGCAGATGGCTGCTGGGTGTTACGGTTTTCTCTGTGGGACAATTGATGAATGTGTAGCTGCATTCTCTATTAATGCATATAACATAATGTATGCATACCCTGTAAGCAATTCTGAAAACCTTAATATTTTAAGTAAATTGTCAAAACACTGTAACATGATGCTACGAACTGACTCATATGAGTGTGCTGATCTTGCTCAGATTATTGCAAAAAAAAATAAAACCTGCTTTGAAATGAGTGTTATTGTGGATAGCGGGCTTCACAGGTTCGGTATGGATGCGTATAATGCTGCTAAACTAGCTGTATATATCAATAAGCTGGAAAATATAAAGTTTATCGGATTTTCCACTCATCCTGGTCATGTGTATGCAAATACTGCAGATCAGGTAATCCATATAGCAAAAGAAGAATGTGAATGTTTAAGATTAGCCAGACTTTACGCATCAAATAACGGTGTCGAATGTAAGTACATTACAAGCGGGAGCACTCCAACCATAAGACATGCCATCAGTGATGATATAATCAATGTTTTTCATCCAGGCAATTATGTCTTCAATGACTACATACAGATGGTATTGGGTTCAGCGCAAGAAACTGATTGCGCATTATATGTAATGGCATCAGTTATTTCCAATCCTGCAGAAGGCGTCTTTATAATTGATGCAGGAGCTAAATGCTTAGGGCTGGATAAAGGAGCACATGGCAATACAGCAATTAAGGGATATGGATATATCATAAAACATCCGGATGCTGTTATAACTTCATTAAGTGAAGAGGTAGGGATAATAAATGCCGGTAAAGAAGAGTTTAAAATAGGGGACATAGTCAGAATTATACCTAACCATTCCTGCTCAACTGCAAATCTGACCAGCAGGCTTTACTGTTCTCAGGATGGGAATATTAGTGATGAATACATAAAAACAGATATTCGGGGTAGCAGTTACAATTTCAAAGTATAGATTAATGACTGGAAATCTTAGAGTATCATGTAATACCTTATTAGCAAAATGAAAGACCAAGAATAGAAAATTGCATTTCTCATACTGAAAAGAAGCTCAAAACCGATAAAATAGAGGTAAATAGTGAAATCGGAAAAATATTTTATGCAAATTTACAAAAAAATGTTGACAGATGGAATTACGCGTGGTACAGTTGTAAAAAATAAATTCAAGGAGCTGTATATGTCGGATTTATCCGTAATCATCATTATCAACCTAGTATTAGCACTAACAGTCATAGAACTGCTAGGCGTCGTCGTAGTACTAATTATACGCAATACTGTAGGTGGATCATACAAGCTGAATCGGATAAAGCAAATGGCATAACCGAACAAAAAAGCAAAAATGACAATCCTACAGAACAAAAACTGTAGGATTTTTTTTACAAACAGGAGGTAGCAATGAAAGCGACAGGAACCAAAGTAATAATTGAAACGCTTATAGAACAGGGATGCGATACTGTATTCGGTTATCCTGGAGGAGCAGTATTGAATATTTATGATGAGCTTTACAGGAATAGTGATAAAATCCATCATGTGATAAGCGCTCACGAACAAGGAGCTGCTCATGCTGCTGATGCCTATGCAAGAGTAACTGGTAAAGCTGGGGTTGTCATAGCTACTTCAGGACCTGGTGCAACAAATCTCGTAACCGGGATTGCTAACGCATATCTGGATTCATCACCTATTGTAGCAATAACTGGAAATGTAGCTCTCCCATTACTAGGAAAAGATAGTTTTCAGGAAGTGGACATAACAGGAATTACAATGCCTATAACCAAGCATAACTATATAGTAAAGGACGTAAACGAACTTGCTGATGTGATAAGGGAAGCATTTAAAATTGCTCAATCAGGCAGGCCTGGTCCTGTACTGATTGATGTTCCCAAGGATGTACAGACTGCTGTATGTGATTTCGAAAATAAAAAGCCTGAAAAAATGGAAAGAATATGCTCTGTAACGGAAAAGCAGCTTGAACAGGTAGCGAAATTGATTTCTGAATCTGAAAGGCCATATATATACTGCGGCGGAGGAGTCGTGATATCACAGGCAGGAGAGGAAATTGAAAAATTAGCTGCAAAAATAGATTCTCCTATCGGATTTTCCATGATGGGCCTTTCAGCAGTGTCTGCAGATAATCCTTATTGGCTTGGAATGACAGGAATGCATGGCAGATATGCATCTACAAAAGCAAATTCAGAAGCAGATCTCATAATTGCTGCTGGTGTACGTTTTTCCGACCGTGCGACAGGTAATAAATCCAGATATACACAGTATGCAAAAGTTGTTCATATTGATATTGACCCTGCCGAGATAGATAAAAACATCTCGGCATATTTCGGCCTAATCGGGGATGTTAAAACGGTTCTTACTAAACTTTTAGCAAAGCTGGAGAAAAAGACGCATACCCAGTGGATGGATAAAATCCAGCAGATGCGGATACAGGAGGGAATACAGTTTGTAAAAGACGGAGTAATGCATCCTAAAGATATTATTGAAAAAGTAATGGAATATACTGATGAAAATACAATTGTCGCAACTGATGTCGGCCAGCACCAGATGTGGGTCGCTCAGTATTACAGATTTAAAAAACCTCGTACTTATCTTACATCCGGAGGTTTAGGTACAATGGGTTTTGGCATGGGAGCAGCTATTGGAGGGTGTTTCGCATCAGGATGTAAAAAAACTGTCTTGTTTACTGGAGATGGATCTTTTGGTATGAATCTTAACGAAATGGCAACTGCTGTATCAAACAATCTGCCGCTTGTTATTCTTATATTCAATAACGGGGTACTTGGCATGGTAAGACAGTGGCAGAATACATTCTATGACCAGAGATACTCGCAGACTACACTTAACCGGAAAACTGACTTTGTAAAGCTTGCAGAAGCTTTTGGAGCAACAGGATTCAGAGTAATGGATATTAAGATGCTTAAAGAAGCATTAGATACAGCTTTTAAAACACAAGGCCCGGTTGTAATTGACTGTTCAATAAGCCAGGATGAAAAAGTTCTGCCTATGATACCGCCAGGGGGATCCATAGACAATATTATAACAAGATAGAAAGGGGTAAATTATGAAAAAAGGACAGTTCATATTAAGCGTATTAGTAGCAAATCATGCTGGTGTTCTTACTAGGATATCTGGTTTGTTTTCCAGAAGGAATTTTAACATAGACAGTTTAAATGTCGCTGTTACAGAAGATCCTCTTTTCTCAAGGATGACAATAATAGCAAGAGGTGATGAAGCAGTTCAGGAACAGATAACCAAGCAGCTGGATAAACTTCATGATGTAAAGAAGATTGAGCTTTTAACTCCTGAAAAAACAGTATTAAGAGAGCATCTGTTATTGAAGATAAAAGTTACTAAAAAAACAAGGGGAGAAATTGTCGAATCGGTAAACATTTTCAGGGGTAGAGTTGTAGATTTTAATCTTGATTCACTGACAGTGGAAGTTACTGGTGAATCTGACAAATTAGATGCTTTTATAAAGTTTGTATCCCAGTTCGGGATACTGGAAATGTGCAGAGCAGGGGCATTAGCTGTAAAACGCGGTGCGATGGCTGATGATTCTGATAAATAAATATAAAGGAGAAAAAAAATGGCAGTAATGTATTATGAAAAGGATTGCGACCTATCGCTTTTAAAGAACAAAACAGTAGCAGTAATAGGATATGGGAGCCAAGGACATGCTCATGCTTTAAATCTTAAGGAAAGCGGAGTTAATGTTATTGTAGGCCTTTATGAAGGCTCAAAATCAGCCGAACGCGCTAAAAAAGCTGGCTTGAAAGTTATGCTTACAGCAGAAGCGGTTAAGCAAGCTGATATCACAATGGTACTAGTAAATGATGAACTTCAAGCAGCTTTGTACAAAAAGGATATAAAAGACAATCTGAAACCAGGTTCAGCATTGGCTTTCGCGCATGGTTTCAATATACACTTTAATCAGATAGTTCCAAGAGCGGATATTGATGTAATTATGATTGCTCCAAAAGGGCCAGGTCATACTGTAAGAAGCCAGTATGAAGAAGGCAAAGGCGTTCCCTGTCTGATTGCTGTATATCAGGACTACACAAAGAATGCAAAAAAAATGGCTTTAGCATATGCAAAAGGAATAGGCGGGGCGAGAGCAGGAATTCTTGAAACTACCTTCAAAGAGGAGACTGAGACAGACCTGTTCGGTGAACAAGCAGTGTTATGCGGAGGCGTGACTGCTTTGATGAAAGCAGGATTTGACACATTGGTAGAAGCGGGATATCAGCCAGAGAGCGCATATTTCGAGTGTATACATGAGATGAAACTTATAATCGATCTAGTAGTCGCTCAGGGAATATCTTTTATGAGATATTCAATTTCTGATACTGCAGAATATGGTGATTATGTATCGGGAAAAAGACTGATTACAGATGAAGTAAAAAAAGAAATGAAGAATATTCTAACAGAAATCCAGGATGGAACATTTGCAACGAAATGGATACTTGAGAATCAGGCAAACAGGCCTTCATTCCTTGCAATGAGACGTATTCAGAGCGAGCATCTTTCCGAGAAAGTAGGAGCAGAGCTTCGTGAGAAGATGAGCTGGAAGAAGTAGTGAACAGGAAGGAAAGAGATGAACAGCGATAAAATAAAAAAAGGTGTTGAAGCCTGCCCGAAAAGATCATTGCTCAAAGCGATGGGATATACGAACAGTCAGATAGCAAAACCATTAATAGGTATAGTTAATTCATATAATGAAGTTGTACCTGGTCATATGCATTTAAAGGATATAGCCAGAGCTGTGAAGGATGGGGTTTTGTCAGCGCAAGGTACACCAATGGAATTTAATGTAATCGGGGTATGTGACGGTCTTGCCATGGGGCATGCTGGTATGAAGTATTCGCTGTCATCACGTGAAGTAATTGCTGATTCAATAGAATGCATGGCAATGGCACATGCTTTTGATGCATTAGTCTTTATTCCTAACTGTGACAAGATTGTACCTGCAATGCTTATGGTAGCAGCAAGAATCAATGTACCCAGTATATTTGTTTCAGGTGGGCCTATGCTTTCTTTAAATGATGGCAAAACTAATCTGGATTTGAACAGTGCGTTTGAAGCAGTAGGTTCATATATGAATAAAAGTATAGATGAAGATGAACTTATGAGGATAGAGCAAAGCTGCTGTCCTACTTGCGGTTCCTGTTCAGGTATGTTTACAGCTAATTCCATGAATTGTTTAAGCGAGGCATTAGGTATGGCATTGAGCGGTAATGGTTCAATACCTGCTGTATATTCAAAGCGGCTGGTTCTTGCAAAGACAGCAGGTGAGATGATTATGGATATTTTGAAAAAAGACATACGGCCTAAGGACATAATGACAAAAGAAGCTTTTATGAATGCTCTGACTGTAGATATGGCTTTAGGCTGTTCTACAAATTCTGTCCTTCATCTTATGGCGATAGCTAATGAGGCAGAAGTCAGTATGGATTTGAATATGGTCAATACAATAAGCAGCAGAACACCAAATTTATGCAAGCTTGCTCCAGCAGGTCCATATCATATGCAGGATCTTGATGCTGCAGGCGGAGTATACAAGGTAATTTCCGAATTATGCAAGAAGAATCTTATTAATGAAAACGTAATGACATGCACAACCAAGACTATGAAACAGAATCTGGAAGAGTTTCATCCATATGTAACAAGGAGTGATGTTATTCGTCCTATTGAAGAACCATATTCAGACAAGGGCGGTATTGCAGTCTTGTTCGGCTCACTTGCTCCGAACGGCTCTGTAGTCAAAAGAAGTGCTGTATCTGCAGAGATGATGAAGCACAGAGGTCCTGCAAGGGTATTTGATTGTGAGGAAGATGCCTGTTCGGCCATCTATAGTGGAAAGATACAAAAAGGTGATGTTGTGGTTATAAGATATGAAGGGCCTGCTGGGGGACCGGGTATGAGAGAAATGCTTAACCCGACATCAGCAATTGCAGGAATGGGTTTGGATAAGCATGTTGCGTTAATAACTGATGGACGCTTTTCCGGAGCTACAAGAGGCGCTGCAATCGGCCATGTATCTGATGAAGCAGCAAGTAAAGGACCTATAGCATATGTTGTGGAAGGAGATTTTATCTCGATCGATATTCCAAACAACAAGCTTGATCTGGATGTTGAAAGCAGTGTAATGGAACAAAGAAAGAAAACAATGGTTATAAAGAAAAAGGATGATCTAAAAGGATATATCGCAAGATATGCAAAAAGCGTTTCTTCAGCAGATAAAGGCGCTATAGTCCGTTAAGAGAGGATATTATGGAGAGACATATAAGAATATTTGATACAACGCTTCGTGATGGCGAGCAAGCTCCTTCTTGCAGTATGAATACTGAAGAAAAACTTGAAATAGCTAAACAGCTTGAGTTAATGGGTGTTGACTGTATAGAGGCTGGATTTCCGATAAGTTCAGAAGGAGCTTTCGCTTCTGTTGAAAAGATTGCAAAAGCTATTAAGGATTCGCAGGTTGCCGCGCTATGCAGAGCAGTTCAAAAAGATATCGATGCAGCATGGAACTCTATAAAGAGTGCTGCAAATCCCAGAATTCATACTTTTTTGGCAACCTCACCCATACATATGGAGCATAAGCTGAAAATGTCTCCTGAAAAAGTGCTTGAGAATATAGACTATGCAGTAAGATATGCAAGAAGTTATTGTCCTGATGTTGAGTTTTCTGCAGAAGATGCTATGAGAAGCGAGAAGGAATTTCTGGTAAAAGCGTTTAATACAGCTATCAGGGCTGGAGCAACTGTCATAAATGTTCCTGATACAGTAGGATATATGCTGCCAGAGGAGATTTATGAGAGAATCAGATACCTTTATGAAAATGTGAACGGCATAGAAAACGTGATTGTATCAGTACACTGCCATAATGACCTTGGAATGGCTGTTGCGAATTCATTGGCTGGAGTGCGTGCGGGAGCTTTGCAGGTTGAATGTACAGTAAATGGACTTGGTGAAAGAGCGGGAAATGCTGCACTTGAAGAGATTGTTATGGCTTTAAGGACAAGAAAAGCCTTGTTTGATGCGTATACGAATATTGATACTAAACAAATAAACAGAAGCAGTAAACTTGTATATAACATAATTGGCCAGACAGCTCCTATAAACAAACCTATAGTTGGCGCTAATGCATTTGCGCATGAGTCAGGAATACATCAGCATGGAGTGCTTTCTGCAAGAGAGACATATGAAATTATGAAAGCTGAGGATCTGGGTATAGTCGAAAACAAACTTGTTATCGGAAAACACTCAGGCAAACATGCTATTGCTGACAAGCTCAAAAATATGGGATATGATTTTACGCCTGATGAACTGGCTAACTATTATGAGAAAGTTAAAGACTTATCTGACAAAAAGAAAAATATAACAGACAGCGATCTTGAAGCTATTGTTAATAATAAAGAAAGATTTTTGGGTATGTATAAGCTTGAGCATTTCGATGTTCATACAACCAGAAATTCCACATCATCATGTGTCATAAGATTGTCAAAAGAAGGCGATGTAATAGAAGGAGTTTCACTTGGAGACGGCCCAATAAATGCAGCATATAATGTGATAAACAATCTTACAGGAAATATCTGCGAAAAACTGGTTAACTATTCAATTCATTCAGTATCTGACGGGAATGATGCTTTAGGTGAAGTCACAGTAAGGTTGAAATCTAAAGATATAATTGTTACAGGAAGAGGATTGTCCACTAACATAATAGAATCAAGTATTATGGCATATATAAATGGTATCAATAAGATACTGGAAATGAAATAGGGAGGGATTCACATATGTATAAAAGAAAAATAGAAATATTGGATTCCACATTAAGAGACGGCGCGCAAGGAGAAGGTATATCTTTTTCTGTAAGTGATAAGCTCAATATAGTTAAAGCTCTTGATTCTTTTGGAATAGACTATATTGAAGCGGGTAATCCGGGATCTAATCCGAAAGATATGGAATTCTTCCAGAAAGCTGCTCAACTGGAATTAAAAAATTCCAAATTGTGCGCATTTGGCAGTACTTGCAGAAATGGTGTGCATCCTAAAAATGATAAAAACATACAGGCTTTGATTGATGCAGGAATAGATACTCTTGTTATATTCGGAAAAACATGGGATCTGCATGTTAAAAAAGTATTAAATATTTCTCTGAATGATAATCTGACAATTGTTGAAGAAACAGTATCTTATTTAAAATCACTGAAAAAGTATGTAATTTTTGATGCGGAACATTTTTTTGACGGATACAAATCAGATAATGAGTATGCTATGAAAGTCCTTGAACATGCTATTAAAGGCGGAGCGGATGTATTGACATTGTGTGACACAAACGGAGGCACCCTGCCTAATGAAGTAGAAACACTTACAAAGAAGGTTGTGTCTGCATTTCCTAATGCTAAAGTATCTATACACTGCCATAATGATTCGGGATGTGCTGTTGCAAACAGTATGATATCGGTTGATGCAGGAGCCAGCCAGGTACAGGGAACTTTCATTGGTATAGGAGAGAGATGCGGTAATGCGGATCTTTCAGTAATACTTCCAAATCTGAAATTAAAAATGGGTTATGACTGTAATGGTGATATTTCACAATTGTATTCGGTAACTAGAAGAATTGCGGATATTTCAAATACCCAGATTGATAATAACAAGCCATATGTAGGCAAATCAGCATTTGCCCATAAAGGGGGAATGCATATTGATGGAGTACTTAAAGTGCATGCAAGTTTCGAACATGTTGATCCTGAATCTGTAGGCAACAAGCGGAAATTCTTAATGAGCGAAGTAGCAGGGAGGAGCACTTTGTTAGCTAAAGCTTCATCAATTGTTCCGAACCTTACAAAAGATTCCAAGGAAGTCGTCATGATACTTGAGAAACTTAAGGAAATGGAGCATTACGGATATCATTTTGAAGCTGCAGATGCATCATTTGAATTATTAGTGAAACGGACTATGGGTTTATATAAACCTCATTTCAATCTGGTGCTTTACAAGACGATGGGTGAATTTCCAGTACCAGTCGGCGGAATGCCAGCTTCAGCTACAATAAAAGTTGAAGTTGACGGAAAAGAAGAGATAACAGCAGTAATGGGAAACGGACCGGTAAATGCATTAGATTTAGCATTAAGAAAATCTCTGACTGTGTTTTATCCGGCTATTAAAGACATACGGCTCACAGATTACAAGGTGCGTGTATTAGAGGAAAACAGTACGACTGCTGCTAAAGTAAGGGTTCTTATAGAGACAGCAGATGAAAAGCGCAGCTGGTCTACCATAGGCGTATCAAATGATATAATTGAAGCAAGCTTAATAGCTCTTGTTGATTCCATAGAGTACAAGCTTGCGATGAACGAATAGTGGAGGTATATATGAAAGCAATGACAATGACCCAGAAAATACTGGCTGCACACGCAGGATTGGAAAGTGTCGCTGCAGGACAGCTTATTCTGGCAAAAACAGATATGGTGTTAGGAAATGATATAACTTCACCAGTCGCCATAAACGAGTACAAAAAGATAAATGTAAAAAGCGTATTTGATAAAGATAAGATTGCTCTGGTTATGGACCATTTTGCTCCTAACAAGGATATACAGGCCGCACAGCAATGCAAACTGTGCAGAACATTTTCTGATGATAATCAGATTAGCAACTTTTATGATACAGGCGATATGGGCGTAGAACATGCTCTTCTTCCTGAAAAAGGACTTGTAACATCAGGTGATATAGTTGTAGGAGCAGATTCGCACACTTGTACATATGGAGCATTGGGAGCCTTTTCAACAGGAGTCGGCTCCACTGATATGGCATGTGCCATGGCTACAGGTAAAGCATGGTTCAAGGTACCTTCTGCAATATGCTTCAATTTAAAGGGAAAGCTTAACAGTTATGTTTCAGGAAAAGATGTCATACTGCACATAATTGGAATGATAGGAGTTTCTGGCGCGCTATATAAATCCATGGAATTTAAAGGTCCCGGATTAAAGAATCTTACTATTGATGACAGGCTTTGCATGGCTAATATGGCTATTGAAGCAGGAGCGAAGAATGGCATATTTGAAGTTGATGACATAACAAAAACATATTTGCATAGTGTTGGAGCTAAAGAACCGGTTGTATATAAAGCCGATAAAAATGCGCAATATGATGAAACATATGATATTGATCTTAGTACAATCCAGTCAACTGTCGCATTCCCACATCTTCCGGAAAATGCGAGAACATTTGATAATATACCGGAAATAAAAATTGATCAGGTTGTAATCGGTTCCTGTACTAATGGGAGATTATCAGATTTAATTATTGCAGCAAAAATCATGAAAGGCAGGAAGGTTGCTAAAAGAGTCAGGACAATAATTATCCCAGCTACGCAAAAAATATATTTAGAAGCAATGGAACTCGGTCTTTTAAAGATATTTATTGATTCCGGTTGCGCAGTATCTACTCCTACATGCGGTCCATGCCTTGGAGGACATATGGGTATTTTAGCAAAGGGTGAAAGAGCCGTAGCCACAACTAACAGGAATTTTGTCGGCAGGATGGGTCATCCCGAATCTGAAGTGTATCTTGCAAGTCCCGAAGTTGCAGCAGCAAGTGCTATATTAGGCAGGATTGCTCAACCTTTAGATGTTATTAAGAAGGGAGAATAAAAAATGTCAGTAAGAGGTAAAGTCATTAAATACGGTAATAATGTTGATACAGATGTAATCATACCAGCTCGTTATCTCAATACGACAGACAAGCAGCAGCTTGCATCCCATTGTATGGAAGATATTGATAATACATTTGTAAAGAGAGTCCAAAAAGGGGACATAATGGTGGCAGGAAAGAATTTCGGATGCGGGTCTTCCAGAGAACATGCTCCGATAGCAATAAAGGAAAGCGGTATTTCATTGGTTATCGCAAAGGATTTTGCAAGGATTTTCTATCGAAACTCTATAAATATCGGTTTACCTATAATTGAATGTGCAGAAGCATCTGAACAGATCAATGAGGGTGATGAAGTGGAAGCAGATTTTGAAAAAGGTATTATCATTAACCATACACAGAACAGGGAATACAGAATTGAGCCGTTTCCTGAATTTATAAGGAAGATAATAAATGCGGGCGGATTGATAGAAGCAGTCAACAAAGGCATGCTTAATGATTGATAATTAAAGTATTAAATTACAGAAAAAGAGGTTACATATGGAGCTTAAAATCGGATTGGTTAAGGGAGATGGTATAGGTCCTGAAATAGTGGACTGTGCTGTGAAGGTTTTAAATAAAGCACTAGATAATAGCGGTCATTATGCAGTATACGAGGAATTATGTGCAGGAGGAACAGCAATAGATAAATATGATGTGCCTCTTCCTGCTGTGACAGTTGAAAAAGCACTTAAATGCGACAGTATTCTGTTAGGAGCAGTAGGCGGGCCGAAATGGGATACTCTGCCAGGCCATCTAAGGCCTGAGAGAGCCTTGCTTGGATTAAGAAAGGAACTTGGGTTGTATGCGAATATCCGGCCTGTGAAACTTTTTCCCGCATTAAAGGACAGGTGTCTTTTAAAGGATGCTGCCAAGATTGATATAGTAATTGTAAGAGAACTGACTGGAGGAATATATTTTGGTCAAAGAGGAAGAAACCAGACTGAATATGGTATTGAAGCATATGATACTGAAACCTACAACGAGATGGAAATTGAAAGAATCGGCCGGGTAGCATTTGAATATGCAATGAAGAGGAGAAAGAAGGTTACAAGTATCGATAAAGCTAATGTTTTGGAAAGCTCCAGGCTCTGGAGGGAAGTAATGCATAATCTTTCAAAGCAATACCCATTAGTCGAATACAACGATATGCTCGTCGATAATGCAGCAATGCAGCTTATAAGGAATCCAGAACAGTTCGATGTTATTGTTGCTTCAAATATGTTCGGTGACATATTGTCAGATGAGGCTTCACAACTAACGGGCTCCATAGGAATGCTGCCTTCAGCTTCATTAGGTAATACAAAAAGAGGACTTTATGAACCTATACATGGTTCTGCTCCTGATATTGCGGGCAAGAATCTGGCTAATCCCATTGCAACAATTCTGTCTGTTTCCATGATGCTGTCTTATTCATTTGACCTAGATGTTATTGCAAAAAAGATAGATACAGCTGTTGAAAAAACATTAAGAAACCGATACCTCACAAAAGATATCGGTGGAGATCTCACAACAGATCAGATAACAGAAAAGATTCTTGAGTATTTATAAGGTAACTTTTCAGTAAACAAAAAATCATAGTCTATCGGTTATCATCTCTTTATAAATTCTTTTTGCTTTTTCGGAAAGTTCCTTATCAAAAGAGCCTGTGAAAACAGGTTTTTTATATGCTTTTAAGTACAAAACAGTAGATATCCAAGTGTTGCACCATCCGCTTTCCACACATGCTGCACCCCAGCCGATATCAGCAGCTGAACTATAGTATTCCCATTTGGAATAATCGAATCCTCTCATCCAGGAACCGTCAAGATAAGGCTGGGCGTTTGTTTTTATTTGAATTCTGGTTAAGAAATCAGCAAGAAGATCATATGCCTTATTAACTCTTTCATCCTTAAGAATAAAAGAAGCTTCATGCAGCCCTAAAAAAGCCCAGTTTGTTGTATACATAAGATCAGTTGCAGGATCAGAATTGCTTTGGATAAGCGATGCCTCAGTTGTGCCATAATCATCATTTGATTTTGGTGGCGGATACCTTCCTTTGCTTACATCTTTAAATCCGTCACGTATTGCTCCACAGGGCTGCTGATATTCGATTATTCCGAAAACAGCTCTTTCAAGCCATTTTCTATGTTCTTCCTTGTTTGTAATCCTGTACAGGATACAAAGCGGCAGTATCATCCTTGCGATTTCAGCTGTAAGGCTATTTGTCCAGATCAATTCATCAGGGAAAGCAGCCATAGTCATTTCAATAGCGTTAACAGATTTAGTAAGAAGTTCTTCTACGCCTGTAAGCTTATATATCCAAAGATAAGCAGCCCATAGATAGCACTGATAATGAGGGGATAGATGAATAAAATCCTCGTTATAGTAATCTTTCCATGTGGTATTTGCGAATCTTCCATCATCCAGCCTCATTCTTCTGAATCCTAATGTGCCTGTTGTCCTAAGGTTACCGAAAGCACATTTTAAGATATACTCATCCAAGTCTTTGAAGTCCAGATTATTGCGCAAGATTATTGAGGACAGAAGGACTCTTGCATTGTCATCTCCATAGAAAGCCCTACCTTTCTCATACCAGTTAGTAAGCCCGTACATTGAAGATTCCGGATCAGGATTGGCAAACCAGGGATGCGTATATATGTTAGATGCAATATTCTTTGCAGTCTTTAGTATTTCAGGATCCTTAAGATAACTGCCATACAACCCCAACTGCATTGCAGTCTCCATATTGCAATCCCCTCTGTTAGAGTGCCTTAAGTATTGGCGTCCGTCATGCGAGATGTCCGACTGATAACCTTCTATGGCAAAAGCATTGTCCTCCATTTTCAATATAATGTTTTCCAGTGACCATTTGCAGTTTTTCTTGAAAGCATTAACATAGTCCTTCTTTGTTATATTGGAATCAATTTTATGCATAAAATCAATATCAGGCTGCCAGTTAAGGTTGATTTCCAAGCCAAAATATTTCAGTATTCCTTCCCAAATGCCTTTCCATCTTAAATATGGGGAATACCTGCCTCTTATAAAACTTGACAGGCTTGTAGTGCAGACTAGAATATTTCTATCATTGTTTAGACACCCTAAAACAGGAATGGAATCTTTTGGCATTTCATAAGCTAATGAATCATATCCGGCAGCTTTTGCTAGACTTATGGATATATCTGAAAGTTCATCGGTAGACCTGTACCAGCATCCGTTTATATAACAGATGCTGTTTTTTGCAGGATTGCCATTAAAGAAATTATTCCTTATAATCGCTCTTTCATATTTTATAGTCTTGGGTTCATCTGTTTTTTTTCCATTAATTGATAGCGGATATTCCACATATGCTTTGATTTTTCTGGATTTGATCTCATCAATAACAGATGGCGTCAACTCAAATGAAGAAGCAGGATACTTATCAGCAAGAAATAGAATTGAGGAAGCTTCTCTTGCATTCTTGAGCGCATCATTTACACTTTGGAATACAACAGGATTATAACCGCTATATCTTAATGCTTTAATTAAATCGTTACTTCTTCTTGTGCAGAATATTACATTATTCATTATCTAGCTCCTTTATGCCATTTATATTATTACAGAAGTGCATTTTATTATTGTAAATATTTTTAATGTAATCTACTGATATCTGATTGAAAATATCAGTTTTTTCTATTGTGCAGACATGGCCGCATTCTTCTATTATTATAACTTTTGCTTCTTTTAATAAAGATATATCTTTTTGTATAGGTGTCTTAAACAGATGATCCTGACTGCCCATTATATATATAAAGGGGATAGGTTCATTTTTGCAGTTAATTTTCTTAATTATTTCCTCATTATTTATTAGAATAGGAAGAAGATCAACCCATTTGGCAAATTCAACATGTCCTAATTTATCAGATTCCCTGACGAATATTTCCCTCGATTTCTTATGATTCTTACCAGGCATTATTATATGGGCGAAGAATTTGTATAATGTGAGATATGGTATAACATGCTTTAGCTTCCTTGCAATATACAATAACGTTTTTGTAAGAGTATTAAACCGTATCATTCCACCTGCCATTATCATTCCCATTATTGTATCAGGAAAACATGATGCATATACTAATGCAACTAAAGAGCCTGAAGACATGCTAACAAAAAAGGCTCTGTTGATTTTTTCATTGCAAAGTGTAGCATAAATATTGTTGCATATGGATTTTATGTCAAGGTCGTATGTTCTCGAAATGTTGCCGTGAAGATTTAGTAAAAGAAGATTGAAATGCTTGGAATACTCTTCTATCTGTCCTTTCCATGTAATGCTGCTTCCGCCGAAGCCATGAATGAAAACCACCCAGGGATAATCAATGTTATTTCTAACAGTGGAATAATCAAACATTTTTTTGGTTTCTTCTTCCATCAGACATTCTTTTTTTAAAACTGTGGTATTTAAGGAAAACAGGAAAATTTTTCTGATTATATAAAGGCATGGATTTATAGAGCTCATCAGCTTTAATTTTCCATTCCTCAGCTCTTTTAGTATTCTTTTTGGAAAGAGTTTCTGCAGATTCAGGACAGTTATAATGAGTGGAATGAGCATTTCCTTCTGATACAACCTTTACAATTCCCTCTGGCACATCAACCATAGGGCATGCCCTAAGAGGATTATTGGAAAAAGGCTGAGCTTTTCTGAATGCAGTAAAGAAAGGGGATCTTAAGGCATCTAACAGTGACATCTCATAGATATTGGAATCTGAGTAATGGCAGAATGCGCAAGGCTCAACATCACCTTTGGAATTTATATGTACAAATCCGTTACCTGCAGCAAGACAGCCGAAAGCCATATGTCCATTATTCCAGAAATCTACAATAGTAAATTGGTGTTTTATGCAATAATTCGAAATTTTCTGCTGCACATAAGCTCTTTGTTCTGCGTTACAGGTAAGTTCAAGATCTGCATCACTGCCCACGGGAACATAATTGAACAGCCATCCGAACCAGCATCCCTTCTCTCTCATATAATCTAAAAATTCATCCGATGCGATGGTTTTATAATTTTTGCTGTGATAACATGCTGAGAAAGCAAAACCGATATCTCTGCTTTTAAGAATGTCCATAGCTTGAATCACTTTGTCGTATACTCCCTGTCCTCTTCGAAAATCAGTTTCTTCACGAGTACCCTCTATGCTTAAGAACATATTCAGGTTTCCCAGACGTGCCATTTCATCAGCAAATTCTTCATCTATCATAGTAGCATTAGTAAATGCAGCAAAAGTTGTTTTCCGATGTTTCTCGCAAAGCTTTAGTATGTCATTCTTTCTCATAAGAGGTTCTCCTCCTGTCATGAGAATGTCTCCAATACCAATTTTACGTGCTTGTGTTACTATATCATCAAGTTTTTCAAAAGACAGATGATCTTGCCTGCTGTAATCAGCAGCCCAGCATCCTTTGCATTTCAGATTGCAGGCTGAAGTAGGATCTATAAGTAGGACTCTAGGAATAAAAGCCTTATATCTCCATCCGTTAAATAGTTCTTTTATGGTTATAAAACGGTGCATAACCATATGACTGAGTATACTTTTTGCCATAAAGAATTTTCTTGAACAGTAAGCATAATATTTATGATGGGGAAAAGGAGGTATTTTTTTCTTTTCTCCGTTTATAATCAGATGTCTCATTAATACTTAGGAGTGACATTTACAGTCTGAGGGATAAGTCCGTCAAATGTGAAATTACCATTCGCATCACTGCCCAATGAGTATATTTCTAATCCCGGTATAATGGTATATATTCTGGAAAAGATATCCTCCATGACTTCAATGCTTTCATCATTCATATATTGCTCAGGAAGATTCACAGGACCGATTTTAAATACTTCGGGATTCCCGCTTAATTGATTGTTAGTAATGCTTACAGTACCTTGGCTGTAAATATTCACAGTTCCAGGTAAAAGAGAAGATAACTCTGAAGGTATCTGATCTTTTAGATCATAGAATAACTCATCAAGTATCTTATCAACATTGAGAGTGCTTGATCCTTCCATTGTGCCATCAGGATTTACTTTCACCTGTATATCCTCAAACCAGAAGAAATCCGGTGCTATTTCATTTAACAAGGCAGTTGCTTCTGAAGGGGTCAGTGTAAAATTACGCTGCTCATAATCGGAAAACTCCCAGTTGTAATCACTAATTTTAAGATCCTGGTTTTTATTGTCATCTTTAAATGCTTCGAGCTGCTGCTGTGACATGCCATTAAAGTTAATGTCTATACCTGTTTTAGCAAGAGCATTCTGGTAATCTGCTTGTGTATACTTAACTCCTAGATTTTTAGGTCCGAACAGTTTAATATTGGGTTTGAAAACTATAAATGCAGCTACCCCAAGAGCTGCTATGAGCAGTAATACCAGAAAGACTTTTAATCCTGTTCTCTTTTTTTTAGGCTGAACAGGCATCTGTGCGTATTGCTGATTGTTGAATGCCGGAGGCATCTGCTGCTGGGCATTTAACGGCGCTCCGCAATTCTGGCAGAACCTGTCCTGATTGGTTAATGGTGCTCCACAGTTTTTACAATTCATTTTTATCTCCTTTTTACGTATTTACACAGGTGTTCCGCATTTACCGCAGAATTTTGTGTTAGGACTCAATGGCTGGCCGCATGTGCGGCAAGTATTCATTGTTATGGAATTTGTAGGTGCTCCGCATACTCCGCAGAATTTAGTTCCAGGTTTCAAAGGATTATTGCATCTGGTACAATTTATTGAAGCCATTACTGAAGGTGTACCGCAGAACGCACAGAATTTTGCACCTGGAACAAGAGGATTATTGCATTTTTGACATGTATTTGATGGTTTAGGTTGAATAGGTTTCCCACATCCTGGACAGAATTTGGCACCCGATATTAATGTTGTGCCACAATTTGTGCATGAGCCGGGATTGCTTTGAATCTGAGTAACCTGAGAACCGCATCCTGGACAGAATTTAGCATTTTCTTTTAACAACGTACCACACTTTGAACAATTCATAAGACCCCCCTGTTATAGCATGTTAATCATTCTTAATATATTTATTTTAACAGATTTATACTTAAATTCAATAAATATGGGATAAATCATCTGCGTTTCCATGTTAATGGTGAGAAAAGCACAATTACCGGATATATCTCCAATCTGCCGATAAGCATGTTGAGTATAAGTATAATTTTTGAAACCGAAGAAAATCCTGAATAGTTACCTAAAGGACCTGCTGCTCTTAATCCTGGACCGACATTATTCAAACAGGCGAGTACTGCTGATATGTTTGTTATACCGTCATACTGGTCAAATGAGAGTATAACAACAGATGTAACAGCTATAAGCATATACAGGGCAAAATAATTCAATACACCTTTTTCTGTTTTTGAATCTATAATTTCACCGCTAAGATTTATTGAAGAGACTGAACGGGGATTTGCCATGCTTTTTATTGAATTTCTTACACTTTTGAAAAGAATAACGATCCTGCTTACTTTCATGCCTCCGCCAGTGGAACCTGCACTTGAACCTATTACCATAAGCAAAAGTATTGCAGTTTTAGAAAACATAGGCCATTGGTCAAAATCTGCAGTTGAAAACCCTGTTGTTGTAATTATTGATGAGACCTGGAAAAAACTATGTCTTAATGATTCCATTATGTTTGGATATATTGAGTAAATATTTATTGCAACTGCCACAACTGAAATAATGATTATACCCAGATACCATCTCAGTTCGTCATTCTTAAAAGCTCTTTTAAAATTTTTCAAAAGCATCAGATAGTAGATGTTGAAATTTACACCGAAAAGAATCATGAATATGCTTAAAACAATATCAATGTATGCGCTGTCATAAAAAGCTATACTGTTGTTTTTTATTCCGAAACCTCCAGTTCCTGCTGTAGCGAAACTTGTTACTACACTGTCAAAGAACGGCATTTTGCCTGCAACAAGGAAAATAATTAAAATTACTGTCAATAGAACATAAATACCATACAGGATTCTGGCTGACAGCCTCATTTTTGCCACAAGTTTTCCTATCACAGGACCAGGCGCTTCAGCTC
The DNA here is from genome assembly GCA_012729955.1 of Clostridiaceae bacterium. Lineage (GTDB taxonomy): Bacteria > Bacillota > Clostridia > DUPQ01 > DUPQ01 > DUPQ01. The sequence continues at coordinate 10,306 of JAAYBX010000094.1, read as the reverse complement.
GTAATAGATGCATCATACTCATGTCGGTTTTTGGAATAACTGCAAGTATGAATACTAAAACACCCATACCTCCAATCCAATGCGTGAAGCTTCTCCAGAACAGCAAGGAATAAGGCATCATTTCTACATCAGTTAGTATTGATGCGCCTGTAGTGGTGAATCCGGATACTGTCTCAAATACACTGTCAAGGAATGATGGGATATACCTGGATATATAGAAGGGAAGAGCTCCGATAAGGCTGGTCACTATCCATGCAAGCGCTACGCTTGTTAACCCTTCTTTAGCAAAGATAAGGGTATTTTTAGGTTTGAATATCTCAAGAGGTATTCCTGCAGAAAGTAAAACAAGTATTGGAACAACAAATCCTATATAAGTATCTTTTTCTCCGTATATAAATGCAACAATCAAAGGCAATAGCATTAATATAGCAGTGATGTACAGAACCTTTCCAAGTATGTGGAATATCATTTTGAAATTCATTAGCTGTTTACTCCATTATATCCTGGAACTCTTTTATGTACTGCTCAGCAGGAGATATGACTATCACATTATCGCCTACCTCTATCGTATCCATCCCGGCAGGATAGATTAACTTGTTATTTCGAATTATACAGGCGACTAGTATGTTTTGTTTGAATTTCAGGTTTTTAAGAGGTATGTGAAGTACAGGAAGAGTATCATCAGTTATTAAGAATTCCAATGCCTCAGCTTTATTGTTAACAATCCTGTAGAGCGTGTTTACCATACTGCCTTCAGAATTCTGCAAAGCTCTTGCATATCTAACGATTCTATCTGCAGTGACCTTTCTTGGAGAGACGACGCTTCCTGTGTTAAGTGTCCCTAAAAGCTCTACAAGTGATGAATTATTTATTTTAGTAATTGTTTTTGGTACATTATGCTTGTTTGCATACAATGACAGTATTATATTCTCTTCATCAATACCCATAAGTGGAATTACTGCATCTGCATCATATATCCCTTCTTCTGCTAAAAGCATCTGGTCTGTCCCGTTACCATATACGATTCTTGCTTTCGGTAAAGCTTCTGAAAGCTCAACACAGCGTTTCTCATCAATCTCCACAATTGTGACATTCATATTTGTCTCAGAAAGCATATTTGCCAAATAATATGCGATTTTCCCACCGCCAATTATCATTATGTTCTTAAGTCTATCCTTGTATATGCCCAAAGCCTTCAGAAATTCAGATAAATCTTTGTGTGAAGCAGTTATGTGGATAATATCATTATTCTTAATGACGAAATTTCCTTTAGGTATAAATACTTCTTCTCCTCTTTGGATGGCTCCTATAATGACTTTTACTTTAATTTTGTCATATAGGTCAATCAGCTTTGTATTGTCGAGAATACTGTTTTCGCCAATCTGAACTTCAGCCATCTCGACCTTTCCTTTACAGAATACATCCAGCTTAATAGCAGAAGGAAAACGCAATATTCTGTAAATTTCTGCAGCTGTCTCATATTCCGGATTAATCACCATTGATAAACCCAGTTCATATTTTAGAAATTGCAGCTGTTTGGAATATTCTGGGCTTCTGACCCTTGCTATAGTATGCTTTGCTCCGATTTTTTTTGCGACCAGACAAGCAAGTATATTCAATTCATCTGAGTTTGTCGCAGCAATTATTATGTCCGCTTTATCAGCTTCTGCTTCTTTTAGTATTGTGTAGCTGGCACCATTACCTACAACCCCCATTACATCACATGAATTAACCGCATTCTCTATTACTTTTGGATTAGTATCTATAACAACTATATCATGGTCTTCTTTTGATAAACGTTCTATAAGAGTGCTTCCGACTTTTCCGTCGCCAATTATAAGTATCCTCAAATCATTCTCCTGTACTGCATTTGATTTCAAAGCAGATATTAACCCTATTTTACTACAATGACACTATAAAGCAAATAACATAAATAAATCGTTTTATGCTGTTTACGGATTCATCATGTTCAGTATGCTGTCTGCACAATTTACTCCGTCTGCAGCAGATGAAAGAATTCCTCCTGTATAACCTGAACCCTCACCGCAGAAAAAAAGACCTTTTCTGGAAATGCATTGCATATTATTATCTCGAAGCAGCACGACAGGTGATGTTGAACGGGTTTCAGGACCAGTAAGAAGAGCATCGGGATAATAGAATCCTTCAAGCCACTGATCCATATCATTTATAGCCATACGGATTGAATCAGTTATGTAATGAGGAAGATATTCATCACTTTTAAGAAAAACTGTTGAAGGCCTGTATGTGGGAAGCACATCATTGAATTTACTGCTGTTTCTGTCCATCATGAAATCTTCAAGTCTTTGGACACCTGCACAATATGTCCTGCCAGCAGCATTATAAGCCAGCATTTCGATTTTTCTCTGCAGCTCCATTCCTGCCAATGGATGACATGATTTAAAATCCGATTCTGTTACAGATACCAATAGAGCTGAATTCGCGTTTACGCCTGACCTGGAATGCATGCTCATGCCGTTAGTGACGACACATCCTTCTTCAGATGTTGCAGGTATAACATAACCTCCGGGGCACATACAGAATGAATATACGCTTCTGCTGCTGCTGAGATGGGTGACAAGGTGATAATCTGCTGGTATTATATTCGGGTTCTCGTGGAAATTTTTATACCTTATCTTGTTTATATAAGCCTGAGGGTGTTCTATTCTTAAACCGATACCGAAAGGTTTGCTTTTCATAGGAATACCTATAGAATAAAGATAACTGAATGTAGTTCTTGCGCTGTGTCCAGTTGCAAGAATCACAGTGTCAGTGATGATTTTAGATATTTTATCCTGATTTTTTACCATAATACCGAGTACTTGATTATCTTTAAACAGTATTTCATTCATGCTTGTATTGAATCTGTATTCACCGCCTAATGATAAAATCTGTTTTCTTAAGTTAATCAGTATATTCTTAAGCCTGTCTGTCCCTATATGCGGCTTAGACAAATATAGTATATCCGGTTCTGCTCCTGATCTTACAAATTCATTTAGTACTTTATATTTCACAGGAGTCATCATTCCGACCTTTAATTTTCCGTCTGAATAGGTTCCTGCGCCACCTTCTCCAAACTGTATATTACTGTCTTCATTTAATATGCTTTTTTCTGTGAATTGTTTTACATGAAAATCTCTTTGTGTGATTTCCATTCCTTTTTCAATAATTATAGGGCGTAACCCAGCATAAGATAACGTTAATGCGCAGAAAAGTCCAGCAGGACCGGACCCGACTACAACAGGCCTTTTATGTTTTTTTTTGTGTTTTAAAATTGTAGGCGTGTATTCAATCGTTTTTGGAAAGGAAATATCTTTATCAATATGCTTTAACATGTAAGTAGAATCTGAAGCAATGGTAACATCAATAATATACTTGAAGCATATATTATCCATAGACTTATCATCAATAGATTTCTTAATAATTGTTAAACCAAGAATTTCTTCTGTTGAAATATTCAGTCTCTTTGCTGCTTTTTCATATAATTCATGCTTATCAGCATCAAGATTTGTTATCAAGCTGCTGATTCTCAATGTCTTCATTAAATAAGTTTATCATAAAACTATATTTATATGAATAAAAAAAGAACCGTATAATAAAACGGTTCTTCTTTGTAATTAGCAATCTTTTTAGATTATGGCCTGGAATACAAAATTTAGTATGAACAAAGCTGTAGCTACCCATAATACCGGTGATACATCCTTAGCCTGCTTTTTGCATATCTTGACTATTAGGTAGAAAATGAAACCCATTGCGATACCGGATGTAATGGAATATACAAGTGCCATGAATACGCCAGTAAAGAATGCAGGGATTGCTTCTTCAAGTTCAGACCAGTTAATTTCCTTGAATGATGAAAGCATCATTATACCTACAATGACAAGAGCGGGAGCAGTTGCTGCTGATGGAATCGCACTGATAAATGTAGCTAAGAATGCGCTTATTGCAAAACATATTGCAACTACAACACTTACAAGACCTGTACGTCCGCCAACTGCTATTCCAGATGCGCTTTCTACATAAGTAGTAGTATTGGATGTTCCGAATATTGCTCCTATTGATGTTGCTGTAGCATCTGCGAACAATGCCTTATCCATTTTGGATTTGAATCCTGAACTGGATTCCATTGCTTTTTCATCTTCTTCACTGAATATTCCTGTCTGACGTCCTGTTCCGATAAATGTTCCGATTGTATCGAATGTGTCAGATAAGCTGAATGCGAATATTGTAAGAAGAACGATTGGAAGTTTTGTAAGATCCGCAAATAATGAACCTAAGCCTGCTTTTGTGAATATGACGCCGAATGTTGTCGGTAACACGCTTACAGCATCAGTGAAACTTACTTGATTTGCAGCAGTTGTTACTCCTAATGGTATACCTATAAGTGTTGAGACTACTATACCAATAAGGATTGCGCCTTTTACCTTAAGCAGAAGAAGTACTATCGTAAGAACAAGTCCTATGAAAAATACATATAATCCGCTTGTATTTATTACTGACATGGAAGGTACTCCAGCTCCAAAATTTATAGCACCGATATTCAGTAATCCAACATAAGCGATGAATATTCCGATACCGCCGCCAATAGCATTCTGAAGACTCTTTGGTATGGCTTTTATTATGTGCTTACGAATTTTAGTTACTGTAATGAGTATGTTTATAAGTCCGCAGATGAATACCATGGATAACGCATGCTGCCATGAGAAACCATAAGTAAAACATACTGTAAATACGAATAAAGCATTTAATCCCATTCCAGGAGCCTGTGCATATGGAACATTAGCAACAAGACCCATTATCAATGTACCGATTATTGCCGCAATTATGGTTGCTAGGAAAACAGCTCCCCATTCCATTCCTGCTTGCGATAACATTCCCGGGTTTACAGCGATAATGTAGGCCATTGTAACGAATGTTGTCAGGCCTGCTAAAATTTCTGTTGACACTTTTGTGCCATTTTCTTTTAGCTTGAACATTTTTAAATCCCCCTTTTGAATTTAATATACTGCTAGTATATTACAAGGTGATAAATTGTCAATATGGAACATGCAAAAAATACTCGAATCTATGTAATTACACAATATGTTGTTGTATACAACAACTTAAAATAGCATATATTGATATGTGATAAATTACAATGCTTGGATATTTCTCTTAGATTTTCAAAAATCTTCGTAATCAGTTCTTTATTTATGTTGCAATTGCAACAGACCATATATTAAAACAGAGATATACTTTGTTTGCATCAACGATGCGATAAAATTATGAAAGGTTGGTAAATTATATGAACAAGACAGCGATAGTAACAGGCGGATCAAGAGGTCTAGGTAAAGCAATGGTCAAGAAGCTTGCATCGATGGGATACAATGTTGTTGTTAATTTTGTAAGTGACAGAAGCAGGGAAGGCACTTTGGAACTGATTAATGATATAGAGAAAGAATATAATGTTAAAGGTTTAGCAATACAGGGTGATGTATCTGATTATGATACATGCAAAAGGCTTATTGACGAAACAGTAAAAGTATTCGGCAGCAAGATTGATGTTCTTGTGAACAATGCAGGCATTGACAATAACAAAAGCTTTTTGAAAATCACTCCTGAAGAGTATACCAAGCTTGTGAATGTTAATCTGATGAGTTACCTTCATATGACTCATGTAGCTTTACCATATATGGTTGAACATAAAGATGGCAATATCATTAACATTGCATCCATCGGAGGCATGATGGGAGTAGCAGAACAAGCTGATTACTGTGCTGCTAAAAGTGGTGTTATAGGGTTTACAAGAGGACTTGCAGTAGAATTCGGACCTCGAAACATAAGAGTAAATTGTATAGCTCCAGGCATGATATGGACAGATATGTTAAGACAGGCAGATCAGAATGCAGTAGCTGCTTTAAAGACTGCAATCCCTTTAGGCGAGATCGGCGAAGTTAACGATATAGCTGACTGTATGGAGTATCTCATCAATGCAAAGTATGTCACAGGACAGACGATCTCACCTAATGGCGGTATACTGATGCCATAGGATGATTTCTTCATATAGTGTAGTCGTATGGCAAAAATGTATAACATTTGGAAAAAGGAGCTATTGGCTCCTTTTTTGTGTTAATAATATAATAAAATAGTGCTAAGTTATTTGATGTGGTCATGCATTAATTCTGTTTTCCACAAGCAATTCTACTAGTCTCATAGATTTTGCAGCATCATCAATAAGACAGATCGGTTTCATATTGTTTTTCAAATAATCGATAAAAGCCTGATCCTCTTGCTTGTATCCGTAATGTGAATAGAGTGAGTCATTGCCATTACAAAGTTTGATACCATCAATATGTTCTATATTGGATACTGAAGCTCCAGCGGCAGCTTGCGAGTATATATTTGCTCCTGAAGCATAAATTATGGTCGCATCGCAACCCTTAGTGCCAGGGAATCCAAGGTTTATGTATGCACTAGCTTCAGCTCCGTGAATTTCGAAATTGTGGATTCTTGCTGCTGTCTGGTAGTTACCTCTTAGTGTTCCTGTTACTCCGTTTTCAAACCGCATTATACAGCTCCATGAATTATCCACCGGACTGTTGTTTCTTGCAATAACGCTTGCAGCATCTGATACTTCAGCACCTGCGAGGTATCTTACCAGATCAGCCGCATGCACGATATCACAGGAAAAGGCATCAGTATAGTGCCATATGGATGCTATGTCCGTGTGTTTTATAAAGCACCCATCAACTTGGTTTATTGTAGTCGCTTTTTTCATTCTTTCAAACACATACTGCACAAGCGGGACATAACGCCTGTTCATTCCCACCTGAATCAGTTTACCAAGAGAAGCTGACCGTCTTGCAAGCGATTCTGCCTGATATGAATTAAGTCCGGCGGGCTTTTCCATGAAGATATCTTTATCTGCTGAAAGGCAGTCATATGCTACCCTGTAAAGAAGATCAGGCTGAACAAGGCAGAATATGCCGTCAATTTCTTCTTTCTTCAACATTTCTTCCATTAGGACATATGTTTTCGGTATTCCGTATTTTTCTGCCGCTCTTTTTGCTTTTTCCTCTACCAGATCGCATATTGCGACGATTTTACAATCCTTAATTTCTGCTAGACTTGGAAGATGTACAGAATTTGCTATTCCGCCTGCTCCAATAACTGCTACTTTTACCTGTTTTCTCATAATTGCCTCCTATTTATCTGCTTATATGGTTATTTCTGTATTCAATTGATCGTCTAAGGTATTCATCATAAGTTTCAATTTCAAATTCTTTGATTATATCCTCAATATTCATGTCCTCTGATTCACATGTCAGAAGCACAGTCGCAATATTGCCTGGGTCATGTACAGTAAGAAACTTTTTATATTTCATTTTCGCCTGTCTTATTTTTTCCATATTGTAATCCAAATGAACTACTTTACAGTCAAGGTTCACTGTAGCAGTGACATAATCATAATAGTTTGTCGTTGATGCGATAACCTGTCCGAAAGGATTAATTATTCTGCCTATGTTGCCAGATATAGCGCTAGCCATATGACATCTTAAAGCATATGCCCATTGATCTTGTTTTAATCCTCCGTGATAATAGGAGCTGAAGATAAAAAGATCTGGCTCATATGCTTTATATTTTTCAAGCAGTGAATCGAAATTTAAGTCGAAACATATGCCAAAAACAATTTTGGTATCTTTAGTTTTATATATGGATGCGTCAGTTCCATAACCTATCCCGGATTGGTTTTCCTCAATTATTACATGATTCTTGTCATATATGTGTGCAATTTCACCAGTTACATCAAACATACGTATGCTGTTGCGGTATGGATACTGTGTATCTGATTCATGTTTTCTAAGTCCAGGGTAAGTAATCTGAGTTTTGTGTTTCCTGGCAATATCAGATATAAGTTCAGCTATTGAACCATTGTTTTCAATGTAATCTATATACTGTGCAGTACTAAAGTCGCTGAACCTGTCACAATATTCAGGAAGTACAATTATATCTGGAACGGAATCTATTACATTTTCAATTTTACTTTTCCAGAAATCCCTGTTCAAGGCATTAAGCCGGGATAGGCTTTTAAATCCCTTTGAATCAGTTGTTCTTGAACAGATGACACTTATTCTTTTCATATTACCCATGAGCTTTCTCCTTATCTTCTTGCTATGAACTTGTTGCGATAGGAACTTGGATTTATTTTATTGTATTCAGTAAATACTTTGCTGAAATATTGTATATTTTTAAATCCCACAGATTCAGCAATTAAAGTAATAGACATGTCAGAATATTGTAGCAGTGCTTTTGCTTTTTTCATGCGAATGGATTTGAGATATCTCATGGGAGTCATGTCAGTAAGTTTTTTAAATTTCTTTAAAAAATATACTTTTTCCAAATGTATTGTCTGAGCCATTTGGTCAAGACCTATATCTTTTGACATATTCCGTTCAAGATATGAAAGTATCTTTGAAAATGAGTCTTCATACTCAACTGATCCATATTTTCTGCTGCCTGTAAGGTTTTCATAAGTACTTCGAATGATAGTAAAGAGCAGCTGTATTATCAGTGTATCTGTTATTTCATTGTTAAATGGTTTTTTTGACTTGGATTCGTTATATACTTGGGCGAATAACTCTGTTACCTGTTCTTGGACATCTAGGCAGAAAGGAAGGCTTATAAGTTTTGCTTTTAACGAATCATTGTTGATATCAAATTTCAATTCGTATGAAACCATGTCTTCAAATGAAATATTTTTAAATCCATGAACATCTGAAGGGCAAGCTAAAAATACTCTTTTTTCATGCATTTCATACACAGTGTCATTACAAATCATTTCACCTTTTCCAGAAATAATGCAAAGGCAGTGATAGAAGTCATGAGAATGGTTTTCAATCGAATTATTCTCAGGATAAACGCATTTTTCGACCCAGTATGTAAATATGTCAGAAAGCAGTTTTTTTGACATGTTGTCTCTCCTATATAAAGTGTAACAGAAATAAAAGGATTTACAACACAATATAGTATAAGTGGATTATATGTGATATAGGCGTTAAATACCGTATAAATTTTGAATACATGCTAATAAGTTATAATAATAAAGACAATAATATATAACTATATGATCCGAATAAGTATGGAATAAAGCAGTATTATGATATAAGATAGGAAAGAAGAAGGAAATAGCGCATGATTAAAATAAATAATTCTAACTGCACATACCAAATTCAGCCACTGACTCATCCTTTTGGTTTCAAGGGAGCATACTCAAGCTGCATATGGACAGTTGAGGTTAAACTGGAAAGCCATGAAACCAAAGCATCTGGAAGCTCTATCCAGGGAGTTTTGTGGTCAGACGGATCTTTGTATTCATCTATAAAAGAACAGAAGGCAAATGAATACATGTTTAATATAACCAGTTATGTATGCGAGAAGTTAATAGGAATGTGTTTTACCCATCCAGAAGATCTTTTCGATAATATTTTTCAGCTGGCTATAAATTATGCTCATTCAGTTTTACATATTTTCCCACGGAAGACCTTTATTCTAAATGCTTTAGTACCTATTGATAACGCTATACGGATGCTTTATAGCAGGTATAAAGGAATATATGATTTTGAGCATTTTGCGTCCATAGAAACTATGTCTGATATAAAACAGGACAAACTTGCATTAATTCCTCTTATTACATATGGGACTTCTTTGGACCAGATTAAAAATCTTGCTGAAAGCGGTGTGTGTATATTTAAGATAAAGATAGGAGCTGACCCGGATAATGATAATGATATGTCAAAAATGCTTAATCAGGATAAAAAAAGGCTTCTTCAGATACATGATATTTTGAAACAGTATAAAACTATATATACTGATACCGGTTATGTTGCATACTATCTTGATGCTAATGGAAGATATGATACTATAGACAGGATGAATCAGCTTTTGGATTATGCGAAAGAAATCGGTGCTTTTGAAAGGATTGTACTTTTAGAAGAACCTTTTGATGAAAACAATGATATTGATGTATCAAATCTTTATATTACAGTAGCAGCTGATGAATCGGTGCATGATGAAGCTGACGCGATAAGGAAAATTAAACAAGGTTACAAAGCATTTGCCCTTAAGCCGATAGCAAAGACTTTAACAGTCACAAATAAAGTTGCTAAGATTGCATTGAAAAAGGGTATTAATGTTTTTTGCGCTGATCTGACGGTTACTCCTATGCTGGTGGAGATAAATAAAAATTATGCAGCCAGGCTTCCTGCAATAAAAGGCATGAAGATAGGAATAATTGAAAGTAATGGTGCTC
>JAAYBX010000093.1 GCA_012729955.1 Clostridiaceae bacterium | reverse complement strand
CTGCAAAAGGGGTATTTCTTACAAGTTCCCTTTGATAATACCAGCTTATTGCACGGTTTTTCCGGATATCCCCGCTTTTGTCATATTCAATACCGAAATCATTGAGGTCATCAGTCATATGGCTGCTTAATATGCAGTCTCTTGGATCACGTACCCAGTGTATGTAGTAAGCATCCGGAAACATTTTCTGTATCCATGGATAAACAAGGGTAGTTTCTGGTATTTTCCATCCTTTATTTTCTGAGTCTGATTTAAGTACAGATGACAGATAACTTTCTATAAGTTTAACAAAAACAGGATCCGGATCCATCTCCATTACTTTGGAAAAATCCCATTTCATACCGCCAAGATATTTAACATATTTAGCAAAAACCCTGCATGCCTCGTACATGTCATGAGGAGGGATGAGATCCCATGACTTGTTTAACGGCTCTCCCATATATACATTGCTTTCGCTCAAAGTCTGCGATATAGCCCTTGTGCCTGAATGGCCTCTTCCTATTACTGTTACAAGCATAAGAACCTCCTTGTTTCAAACAGTACTTTACAACAAAGACACATCATATGCAACATGAAAAGATAATAATATCGTTTTGTTTGACAAACATAAATAGGCCATATACAATCACATTTGGCATATGAGGAGGGCGCATTTGACAAGCAATATCGTATGGCATCAGAAGCTGGATATGAAATACAGACAGGATAAGACAAAGAGTAAAGGATTTGTCATTTGGTTTACTGGTCTTTCTGCAAGCGGAAAATCCTCAGTTGCATCTTTGGTAGAGAAGAAGCTTGTAGATAAAGGAAGAATGGCATATCTTCTTGATGGTGATAATATACGTCACGGGCTGTGCTCTGATCTGGGATTTTCTGAAGAACACAGGATGGAAAACATAAGAAGATTATCTGAAGTCGCAGCTTTGTTGGAAGATAGCGGGGTAATAGCCATAGTAAGCGCTATTACTCCTTTAGAGGAAATGAGGAATCTTGCAAAGAGCAAGGCAAAGAAATTTATCCTTGTTTATGTAAAAGCTGAAATAGATACATGCATTAAGCGGGATCCAAAAGGGCTTTACAAAAAAGCTCTGGAAGGCGAGATAAAAGGATATACTGGTATTGATTCGCCATTTGAGGAACCTGAGCAGTATGATATCCTTCTAGATACAGATAAAGATGATGTCTTGACATGCGCAGACAAAGTAATGGAATATATTCAAGGAGTACTGTAATGGATCATTTAGACAGACTTGAAGCAAAAAGCATTCATATAATCCGGGAGGCATACAACAGTTTTAAGAACTTATGCATGCTGTGGTCAATAGGCAAAGACAGTACAGTGCTTTTATGCTTAGCAAGAAAGGCTTTTTACGGGCACGTGCCTTTCCCTCTTGTACATATAGATACACACTATAAAATACCTTCCATGGTGGAATACCGTGACAGGCTGGCTTTGGAGTGGAATCTGGACATGGTGTATGGTGAAAATGCAAATGCTCTGAAGGAAAAAAGGACTTTTCCAGATGGTAACTGCACCAGAATAGAATGCTGCAGGAATTTAAAGACAGAAGCTTTAAAGAACACTTTGTCAGGTGAATGGCCGCGTTACAGGCTGGACCATAAGCTCAAGAAATATGCAGTTGACTCTAATACAGAGCCTTATACCGGAGTTATAGTCGGGGTAAGGGCTGATGAAGAGGGAAGCCGTTCAAAAGAAAGATACTTTTCTCCCAGAGACACCCATAATGACTGGGATATATCAGACCAGCCTCCAGAATTCTGGGGGCAATATAAGACTGATTTCGCTCCAGGCACTCATCTTAGGATACATCCTCTTCTAGACTGGACGGAACTGGATATCTGGGAATATATAAAAAGGGAAAAGGTCCCGGTAGTACCATTGTACTTTGATCAGGGAAGTAATACCAGATACCGCTCTTTAGGCTGTTATCCATGCACTAAGCCTGTTGAATCTTCTGCCAAGGATATTGATGATATCATTAACGAGCTTCGAACAGGGAAATTTGCAAACATTGCTGAAAGGTCAGGAAGAGACCAGGACAAGGAAGATGGAGGCGGTCTTGAGGAACTTAGAAAAAACGGGTATATGTAAATGGTTAAGATGAATGATGAACATATGAATATTGTCATTGTCGGGCATGTTGACCATGGTAAAAGCACTATAATCGGAAGATTACTTGCTGATACCGGTTCCCTGCCAGACGGGAAGCTGGAGCAGATAAAACAGCTGTGTAGAAAAAATGCAAAACCTTTTGAATATGCTTTCCTTCTTGATGCCCTAAAAGATGAAAGATCACAAGGCATCACAATTGATACAGCCAGAAGTTTTTTTAAAACGGATAAAAGAAAATACATTATCATAGATGCCCCCGGACATATAGAGTTTCTGAAAAACATGATTACAGGTGCATCAAGAGCTGATGCAGCTCTTCTAGTTATAGATGCCGCTGAAGGGGTTAAGGAAAATTCCAGAAGACACGGTTATATGCTTTCCATGCTGGGTATAAAGCAGATCTGTGTGCTTGTAAACAAAATGGATAATGTGTCATACAGTGAAAAAGCATACCTGAAAATCGTTTCTGAATATGATGCTTTCCTTAATCAGATAGGCATAAAGGCAGAGGGATTCATTCCTGTAAGCGGAATGGAAGGGGATAACATAGCTAAAATCAGCAGTAACATGCCATGGTATAAAGAGGACACAGTACTTACAGTGCTTGATAAGTTCGAAGCCTCAAAACCTTTGGATTCGCTTCCTTTTCGAATGCCCGTACAGGATGTATATAAGTTCACGAATGACTATGATGACAGAAGGATAATTGCTGGAACTGTGGAAAGCGGCATGCTCAGACAGGGAGATGAAGTGGTATTCTATCCATCAGGCAAGAAAACCCATGTGAATAAAATTGAACCTATGAGCGAGCATGAGGAAAATGGAAAAGCGAATGCAGGGTTTGCTGCTGGCTTTACAATGACTGAACAGATTTATGTTAAAAGAGGAGAACTGTGCGTAAAAGCAGATGAGATGCCGCCTCTTATGGGAAAACATATGAAAGTCAGTTTGTTCTGGCTTGGGAAAAAACCGATGATAAAGGACAAACGGTATTTTCTTAAGACTGGTACCATGAAAGCTGAATGTTATCTGGAAAGCATATTGAGCGTAATGGATGCATCTAATCTTCAAAAGACTGAAAAAGACTATATAGACAGACATGATGTTGCAGACTGCATAATCTCTACTTCCAAGCTCTGTGCATTTGATAATGTTGCAGCCATGCCATCGACAGGAAGATTCGTTATAGTGGACGATTATGAGATTTCAGGAGGCGGGATATTTACCGAGACAATAGATAATCTTCACAGATATGAAAAAGCAAAAGTCATGCTAAGAGAAGGAAAATGGGAACATGGTTATGTGACTGTCGCGGAGAGAAGCGAAAAGAATAATCAGAATCCAGCGCTTGTCATTTTGACAGGAGCAAAGGATACTAATAAAAAGCTCTTCGCAAAAGCACTCGAAAGGACTTTATTTGATGAAGGTAAAAATGCATATTACCTTGGTATAGGAAGCGTCATATACGGGCTTAATGCTGATATAAATCCCCCAGGTGAAAAGGAAAACAGGTCAGGTGAGAATGTAAGAAGGCTGGCAGAAGCTGCGAATATCCTGTTGGATACTGGCCTTATTCTCATAGTAACAGCATCTGACCTGACAAGATATGATATCGAGACAATTAAGCTTGTAACAAAAAGCGATAATATGCTGGTATTCTGGCTGGGTGATGAATGTACGACAGATATCGAATGCGATATGATTTTAAAGAGCAATGAAGATGCAATAGATATAATAAGAAAGAGGGTTGAGCAGATAACTGCACGTTAATTTATGGAGATAATTGAAAACATAAAGGAATTCTTTTTACATATACCGACAAATTTATGGATATTCATTCTTGTCGGTTTTGTCGCGCAGGTTATTGACGGCACACTTGGTATGGCATATGGAGTATCATGTAATTCCTTCCTGCTTACCTTCGGAGTTTCTCCAGCTATAGCTTCAGCAAGTGTGCATATCGCCGAAGTCTTTACCACTTCAGTATCTGGATTTTCCCATTGGAGACTTAAGAATGTAGATAAAAGCATGTTTTTAAAACTTCTTATTCCTGGCATCGTCGGAGGAGCTGTCGGTGCATATCTTCTATCGAATTTTGAAGGCGGGATAATCAAACCATATATAAATTCATATCTCATAATAATGGGTGCAGTTATAATAATTAAGATTTTCAGAAAACAGAAACCCAAGCACATTGGAGGATGGATATATCCTCTGGGCCTTGGCGGAGGAGTATTGGATGCGGTTGGCGGTGGAGGCTGGGGCCCAGTTGTCACATCGACTCTCATTGCATCTGGTGTTGAACCGCGTTATACGATAGGTACAGTGAATGCTGCAGAATTTTTTGTTACAATGGCAGAATCCATTATGTTTATTTCATTTTTAGGCTTACAAGACAGTATATATGCGATATTCGGGTTAGTTATTGGAGGGATCATAGCAGCACCATTTGGCGCATTTTTGTGCAAAAGAGTACCAATGAAGCCTTTAATGGCGCTTGTAGGTGTACTGGTTATTTTCCTTAATGCCAAATCCTTAATAGAATACATCATAGGTTAAAAGAAAATGTTTAAAAATTGGACAAAAGCAGATTTAATATTCTATTCAGCCTCAATAATCCTGATTATTGTATCTGGCATTATATTTAAAGCATACTGGATATCCTTCCTTGTATCCATTATCGGGATAACAGCAGGAATTCTTAATATGAAGGCTAATAAGTACAGCTATGTCCTTTATACTGCTCAGGTTATACTGTATGCATATGTTTCCTGGCGTAACAGATTTATTGGTGAAGCTGTTCTAGCAGCATTCTATTTATTACCTGTATATGCATATTCTGCAGTCAAATGGATAAGGATCAGCCGTAAGGAACCAGGTCTGCAGATATTTAAAATAACCAAAAAACTGCTGATTATCCTTGCAATTGCCTGTGTTGTGGTTACTGCCGGTTACGGTTATGTCTTAAGTCTTTTGAATTCCGGGCTTCCATATGTTAATGCACTGGGCACATTTACATCGGTAGCAGCAGGATATCTTTCTGCAAGAAGAATTAAAGAACAGTGGTATTTCTGGATAGCATACAGCCTTATTTTCTCGGGAATATGGATAAGCACACTCGGCCCCGATACTTCTCAGATTACTTTGATACTACAGAATATCCCGTTTTTGTATATAAATATCGTTGGTCTTGTAAAATGGAATAGGATGTATAGGGAAGTCAATGGCAGTTATGGTAATACTGATGTTTAATATTGACAAAAAGCCAGAACAATGTAGAATCTTCATATAAGCGGGTGTAGCTCAATGGCAGAGTTCCAGCTTCCCAAGCTGGCTGTGCGGGTCCGATTCCCGTCACCCGCTCCAAAAATAAGGACATATGCAAATATAGTGGGGCATATGTCTTTTTTTATGGTAAAATGTAAAACGATATTTTAAATCTGGAGGCAGATATGTCAAAGTTCGAAAAAACAGTAAAAGGCGATATACAGGAAATATCAGGAAAGCTGGACGAGGATATTTTAAATAGCGCCTTTTCTATGAGCCTTGTAGATCAGTCATATGATTCATATGGCGGCTGCAGTTTAATCGTGAAAGTATATGATAAGTACTATATGAGGAACAGCAGCAGAGCGAGCCTGACCCTTACTCTTTTTTCAAAAGGCGATGATGTCTTTATTTCCGCAATAGGATCCGGAGGAGGAACCGGCGCATTAATCAGGTTCGATTGGG
Source organism: Clostridiaceae bacterium (assembly GCA_012729955.1). GTDB lineage: Bacteria > Bacillota > Clostridia > DUPQ01 > DUPQ01 > DUPQ01. The sequence continues at coordinate 3,740 of JAAYBX010000093.1, read as the reverse complement.
GAGCAGAAGATAATATGACTTCTATTATAGAAGATAGTTTATATAAGATGGGATACTAATTGGAGGGATTGCTAATGGATATGAAAAGATGGCTGGAGGATATAACAAAAAGCGATGAGAAAAAAGCTCTGCCAGTTTTGTCATTTCCGTCAGTACAGTTGTTGAATATAAGCGTAAAGGATCTGATATCTAGCTCTGGCTACCAGGCAAAAGGCATGAAAGCTGTAGCAGAAGCGACAGATGCGCTTGCATCTGTAAGCCTGATGGACCTTTCCGTAGAAGCTGAATGTTTCGGAGCGAATGTGGTAGCATCTGATGATGAGGTGCCGACTATAACAGGGCATGTTGTGACAACCATGCAGGATGCCATCAATTTGCCAGTCCCAGAAGTCGGATGTAAAAGAACAGGAATATACATAGATGCAATAAGAAAAGCAAAGGGGCTGATAACAGACAGGCCGGTGCTTGCAGGAGTAATTGGTCCCTTCTCTTTAGCGGGAAGACTTTTAGATGTTACTGAAGCAATGGTATTGTGTTATGACGAACCAGAAATTGTACATATAGTCCTGGACAAATGCACCAAATTCATTATTAAGTACATAGATGCATATAAAAAGGCAGGAGCAGACGGAATAGTGCTTGCAGAACCTCTTGGAGGTCTTCTGTCGCCATCACTTGCAGATGAATTCTCGTCAGCTTATGTTAAAAAGATCGTAAACCAGTCACAGAGTGATAATTTTGCGATTATTTACCATAATTGCGGAGATAACGTAATTCAAATGATAGACGGCATATTAGATACAGGTTCAGCGGCATACCATTTTGGAAATTCCATTGATATGTCAGTTATGCTGAGCAAGGTACCAAAAGATACAGTAGTTATGGGCAATGTGGATCCTGCAGGCCAGATAAGGAACGGTACAGCAGAATCAGTTAGAAATGAAACGCTTAGAATCATGGAGAAGTGCTCATCATATGATAATTTCATAATATCAAGCGGATGTGACATACCTCCTATGGCTCCATGGGAAAATATAAATGCGTTTTTTGATGCAGTTAAGCAATACAATATAAAGAAAAGTAAAAGAGTATAAGGGAGGAAATTGTGGATATTAAAGGGAAAAGGATTTATGAGACACTAAAAAAAATGAACTATATCAGGCTTTCTACAACTGAAGGCGAGAAAGATGGTGCAAAGGTCATAACTGATGAAATAAAGAGCATCGGCCTTGAACCTTCATTTGAGGAATTTAAAGTCCCATGTTACGAGATAGTAAATGTTAAATTAGAAATAACCGCTCCGAAATATATGTTAATAGAAGCAAAAGGTTATGGATACAGCGGTAATGGAGCAAAAGACGGTATAGAGGCGGATTTCGCATATATCGAATCTGCAGAAGATATTGACCTTATTGGTGTGGAAGGCAAAATCGTAATGGTTTCTTCTCTAGGATATGAAGTATATGAACGACTCGCAAAAGCAAAAGTTGCAGGATTCATTGCACCAAGCGGTGACTATTTCGATAATCCGAAAAACACTGATCTTGATGAAAGAATGCTAAGGAAAGGCCATATTGATTACGGACAGATACCAGGAGTATGCATAAGGATGAAGGATGCTGTAAAGATATTAAAGACTGAACCGGAAAAAGCCCGGATTACTCTTGAACAGAAAGAAGAAGAAGGTGATTCCGGAAATATATTAGCTCAGATTAAAGGAACAAAATATCCCGAAGAAGTGATAGTCTACACGGCTCACTATGATTCTGTAGTATTCAGTAAAGGCATGTATGATAATGCTTCAGGCTCAGCAATGCTTCTGGAACTGTTAAGGTATTTCAAGCAGAATCCTCCTTTAAGGACTGTAAGATTCATCTGGTGCGGATCTGAGGAAAGAGGCCTTTTCGGGAGTAAGAATTATGTTAAAAGCCATGAAGAGGAACTTAAGGATATAAAGCTGTGCATTAATGTTGATCTTGCAGGTCCGGTAATTGGAAGAGACACAGCAATTGTCATAGCAGAGGACAAACTGTGCCATATGATAGAGTATATGTATAAGGAAATTGGGCATCCAATGAGTTTAAGGCATGACATATATTCCTCAGACTGCATCCCTTTTGCAGACAAGGGTATTCCTGCAGTGAATTTCGTGAGATATGGGGCTCCTGGCGCAATTTCCTGCCATTCCAGAAATGATGTACTGGAACCTATTTCTGCGAAAAGCCTGGAAAGTACTACCCGTTTTATAGCACAGTTCTCCAACAGGATAGTTAATGCGTATATGTTTCCTGTGGAAAGAACGATCCCGGAAGAGCTTGTAGGAAAGATAGATAAATACCTTCGCAAAAAGCAGCTGAAAGCAGATTGATTAATATGGTTGCTGATGATACAATTGACATGAGGAAGTTACTTTAAAAATATGCAGATAGAATTGAGTACATATCTTTCAAACCTAAGCAGTAATCCATTATTAGTGATTACTACTCTTTTTACTATGGCAGTAATTCTCGTAAACGGATGGACAGATGCGCCTAATGCTATAGCAACATGCGTTTCCACACGTTCCATAAGCCCAAAAATGGCAGTGTTAATGGCGGCAGTATTCAATTTTCTGGGTGTACTGGTCATGACTTTAGTTAATTCCACTGTAGCGCAGACACTTTTTAATATGGTGGATTTTGGAGATGATTACAGGACAGCTTTGGCTGCATTGTGTGCAGGACTGTGTGCGATAGTCATATGGGCAGTTGCTGCATGGATATTCGGAATACCTACAAGTGAGAGCCATGCGCTTGTTGCCGGTATTTCTGGTGCTGGAATCGCTGTAAGTGATAGTTTTTCATCAATTAACGGACCGGAAATAATGAAAGTCGTGTATGGTCTTCTTTTTTCAACCATACTTGGTTTTATTATGGGATATCTGACTGTAAAGCTAGTGGAGCTTATGTTTAGAAAAACTAACAAAACCAAGACTGCAAGATTCTTCCAGTCTGCACAAGTGGGAAGTGCCGCGCTTATGGCATTTATGCATGGCGCTCAGGATGGGCAGAAATTCATGGGCATATATATTCTGGGAATATATCTTTCACAGGGTATTAAATCAACTGAGTCATTAATTTTCCCGATGTGGATGATGATATTGTGTTCAGCTGTAATGGGTTTAGGAACATCAATAGGCGGATACAGGATAATGAAAACAGTGGGTATGAGCATGGTGAATCTGGAAAAATATCAAGGGTTTTCTGCTGATCTTGCTGCAGCAGGGTGTCTTCTAATATCTTCCCTTACCGGAATACCTGTAAGCACAACTCATACGAAGACAACTGCGATAATGGGAGTCGGAGCAGCAAAAAGGCTGAGAAATGTAAACTGGGGAGTTGCGAAGGAAATGGTGCTGACATGGATTTTTACATTTCCAGGTTGTGGGCTTATAGGTTATCTTATGACTAAATTATTTCTGAAGATATTTTAGACCAGCTATAAAATGTCAAGTGGCATTTTTAGATAAAAATAGAAGATAGGGAACACAATGAAACTTGAAAATTGAATAGGAAAAGTGCAACAAAAAATAAGCATTGATGGATGCTGGGAATGACAAATGGATTATTTAGGCTATACCGATCGTTTCTCGAAAGGTCTGTTCTCACTCAGGACAGCATAAATTATGTAACAGAGTTTTCTGGCGACAGCACCTACAGCAACATAGTGATGTTTACCTCTGTCTCTTAGGCGTTTGTAGT
>JAAYBX010000010.1 GCA_012729955.1 Clostridiaceae bacterium | reverse complement strand
TATACTTCTCTAAAAACATTTTGTCAAGCTTTTTCTTTAAAAAAATATCCCTTATTTAAGGGATTTTTTTTGATTCCATGCTGTATTTGCTCCTAAAGATTATGGTGCTAACTGTCAAAGACGGGTTTGTGTAAAGCGGTGTAAATTAAAGAAAATCTTGATTTATGGCTGGTATCAGGCAGAACATAAGTAAAAACGTAAGCAAAAAGTAAAATCAGTATTGAATTTCATTAGAAATATGATAAAATACTATAAATACTATGAAGAAAGAAAGTACCCTTACTTGTTTTCTTACAGAGAAACAGTGCCATGGCTGAGAGCATTGTGCAGAGCTGTCAGGGGAAGTTCCTTTTGGAGTTGTCTGGCAGAAAGTCTAGTAAGCTGGAACGGCAGGACACCGATATAAGTCCCTTGCATTGTTGGATGTGTAGTCTCATGGTTTGAATCAGCTTTCACCCTATTGGGATGAAGGCTTATTTTATATTTACGGAGGAAATCAGGATGTTACAGCTTGATGAGATGTTGAAAAATGCTGAAAGCGAAATTTCTTCAGCTAGCCACATGAAAAGAATAGAGGAACTGAAGGTTCAGTATCTTGGGAAAAAAGGAGAACTGACTCAGATATTGAGAAGTATGAGTTCTCTTAACCCTGAAGATCGTCCAGCTGCAGGGAAAGCCGCTAACGAAGCACGTGAGAAACTGAATGTGCTTTTTGAAAATGCTGAAAAGATAATATCCAACAGATTTATTGCAGAAAGACTGGATAAAGAACGTCTGGATGTTACTATGCCCGGGAAAAAACATGTAATAGGTCATACACATCCATTAACCCAGGTTATTAGAAAGATAGAGGATATATTCATTGGATTAGGCTACCAGATAGCTGAAGGACCTGAGATTGAATCAGTCCACTATAATTTCGATCAGCTTAATACACCAGAAAACCATCCTTCTAAGGATGAACAGGATACCTTTTACTTTAATGCCGAAACGCTTTTGAGGACGCAGACTTCACCTGTTCAAGCAAGAGTAATGGAAAAAAACAGACCGCCTATAAGAATAATTTGCCCAGGAAGAGTATACAGATCAGATGAAGTTGATGCAACACATTCACCAATATTCCACCAGGTTGAAGCTTTGGTTGTTGATAAAAATATTACAATGGGTAATCTGATTGCTACATTAAAGCTTTTTGCGAAAGAGTTATTCGGAGAATCCACTGAGATCCGTCTGCGCCCTCATTACTTCCCATTTACTGAACCAAGCGCTGAAGTTGATGTCAGCTGCTGGGTATGCAAAGGAAAGGGATGTCCAGTATGTAAAAATGAAGGATTTATTGAAATATTGGGAGCTGGTATGGTTCATCCTAATGTGCTGAGAAATTGCGGGATTGATCCTGATATCTACAGCGGATTTGCTTTTGGATTAGGTGTGGAACGTACTGCAATGGCAGTCTTCGGTATAAATGATCTAAGGCTGTTATATGAAAACGATATGAGATTTTTGTCTCAATTCTAGGAGGTTATATATGAGAACACCTATTAATTGGTTAAAGGATTTTACTGATATAGATGAAGAAATTAAAGATTTCTGTGATTTGATGACTATGACTGGAACAAAGGTAGAAGGTTTCAGCCAGGTTGGAGGAGACATTTTAGGTGTAGTGACTGGTAAAATACTGACACTGATAGATCATCCTAATTCGGACCATCTTAAAATTGCAACTGTTGATGTGAAGGATAAAGTTTTGCAGATAGTAACTGGCGCTCCAAATGTGGAAGTGGGGCAGATTATACCAGTTGCCACGGATAACTCCACATTGCCAAAAGGCGTGATAATTAAGAAAGGCAAATTAAGAGGAGAATTATCTGAAGGTATGATGTGTTCAATCCAAGAGCTTAACCTGACAAAGCATGATTATCCTGATGCATGTGATGATGGTATCTGGGTATTGAAGGAGAATACTCCTTTAGGAATGGATATAAAGAAGTATGCTGAGCTCGATGACTATGTTGTAGAATTCGAGATTACTCCAAACAGACAGGATTGTTATTGTATTAAAGGAATAGCACGGGAGGCTTCTGCTGCTTTAAATAAACCATTTAAGGATGTTTTACCTGTACTTAAGGAAAAGGGTAAAGGCAAGGTTGATGATTACATTAAAGTCAGCATAACTGCAAATGATATCTGTTCAAGATATTGTGCCAGAATCATTACTGATGTGGTCATTGAGCCATCTCCTGAATGGATGCGGGCAAGACTTAGAAATGCAGGAGTAAGACCTATAAATAATATTGTTGACATAACAAATTATGTCATGCTTGAACTTGGACAACCTATGCACGCATTTGATCTTGAGTATATTGAGGGTAATTCGATTAATGTGCGTCGCGCGAAATCAGATGAAAAAGTTGTGACTCTTGACGAGAAAGAAAGAACACTTGATGAATCCATTTTGGTAATATCTGATGCAAATAAAACAGTCGCTCTTGGTGGAATCATGGGAGCTTTAAACAGTGAAGTCAAAAATAACACAAAAACAGTACTTTTTGAATCTGCAATGTTCAGTTCGTCTAATATCAGAATAAGTGCTAAAAAACTTGGTATGCGTACTGACTCATCAGCATTATTTGAAAAAGGTCTTGATGCGAATAATGCTCTTAATGCCATAAACAGGGCATGTGAGCTTGTTGAGATCATTGATGCTGGTAAAGTTGTTAAGGGAATAATTGATGTTCATAACGGTCTTCCAGTACCTGCCCGTATCATAATGGACCATGTGAAAATCAATAAGCTTCTTGGTACTAACATACCTCTTTTGGATATGGAACCTATTTTATTAAAACTAGGCATGCAAATAGACAATGGCGTTATTGTAGTACCAACATACAGGCCTGATGTCACATCCTGTGCCGATATTGCTGAAGAAATTGCAAGATTTTACGGATACAACAATATTATTCCTTCTTTGTCATTAGGCCAATCTGTAACTCAAGGTTCTAGAACACATGACCAGAATGTTAAAAAAGTTATCCATAATACTCTTGTAGCATGCGGATTAAATGAAATAATGACATACTCGTTTATAAGTCCGAAAAATTTCGATAAACTTGGACTTGCTAAAGACAGTCCATTAAGAGACTGCATGACAATTAAGAATCCTTTAGGTGAAGATTTTTCAGTAATGCGGACAACTACAATACCAAGCATGTTGAAAGTCATATCATATAATATTAACAGAAGTGCAAAACAGGGAAGGTTTTTTGAAATAGCCAAAACATACCATTCAGCTAAGACGCTAGTTGAAGAGAAGGAAGTGATAACTGTAGGTATGTATGGTTCATGCGATTTTTATGATCTTAAAGGTATTACAGAAAATGTTTTTGAAAGTCTTGGAATTACAAACATAGAATATGAAGCAGATAGAGATAACAATATATTCCATACAGGAAGATGTGCGGATATCAAACTGAATGGTAAGATAATAGGAACATTCGGCCAGATAAATTACTCAGTTACTTCCGAATATGCAGCTGCTGAAGATACCTATGTTTTAGTCATGGATATTTCTTCATTAGTTGAAAATGCATGTTTCTCAAATACATTTGTACAGCTTCCAAAATACCCTTCTTCAGTAAGAGATTTATCTATTGTCGTGAACAGAGATGTACTGTCGGCAGATATTATCAAGTCTGTTAAGAATGCAGTAAGAGAAATACTTGAGGATGTAACTCTTTTCGATATTTACACAGGCGGGCAGATCGAAGATGGGAGTAAAAGTTTATCATACTCATTTACTTTCAGATCTAAGGACCGTACGCTTGAAGAAGATGAGATAAATAAATCAATGGAAAAAATTATTAATATACTTGAGAAGGATTATAAAGCTAAATTAAGATGATAAATGAAATCTATGACAGGTTTAAAACCGATAAATTTGCTACTGAACTGCTGAACATTAGAATCAGCAGTATCAGTGAAGGCAGAGCGAAAGCAAATTTAAAAGTCAGTCAAGAACATTTGAATGGTGTAGCACTCTGTCAGGGAGGTGTAATATACTCTTTAGCGGATTTTACTTGCGCTATGGCGGCAAATTCATTCGGTCCTGTCTGTTTATCAATAGAAAATAATATTATGTATAAAAAAGCAGTTAAGAATGATGAGATAATGGAAGCTGAAGCTGAAGTTATTTCCCGTAATAACCGTATAATAGAATGTGAATGCATTATCGCTGTCAATCATGAAATCAGGGCAATAATGAGATCGAAGCTGTTGAGTGAGAAGACATAATAGGATATACTATATTTATGATATGCGTTATACAAACTTATGAGAGGTTTGTGAATGTTCAATAAAATAAGCATTAAGACTTTCTTTAAGAAATTTGACTATATCCTATTAGGATTAGTTCTTGCATTGACAGCAATAGGTGTTATCGCAATGCCCAGTGTTGTTGATACAATGAATTCTGGTCCATCAATTCTTAAAACACAGATGTTCAGTATCGCGCTTGGACTAGTACTATGCCTTGGCTTTTCCATAATTGACTATTCCTTCTTGAGATATTGGGGAATAGTATTTTATATTATCGGTCTTATAATGCTTATTTATGTTATTCCTTTCGGTTACGGAAGAGATGATCCGAATATTGGATCAAACAGCTGGATTGATCTTTTCGGGGTATTCAGTTTCCAGCCTTCAGAACTGATGAAAGTTGCTTATATGATGTTTTTACCTTCACAATTTGAGTTATTAAAAGAAGAATTTAGTATTAAAAGACTTATTTTTATTGCCATTTCCGGATTGTTGCCGATAGGGCTTATATTGCTTCAGCCGGATCTTGGCACTTCTACTGTTTTTGCATTTTCCTTTGCTGTTCTGATTTTTGTATATGGCATAAAATACAGATATCTGATTATATCTGTTGCGGTTCTTGCTGCATCTCTTCCTTTAGTCTGGCTTTTTCTAGATACTTGGCAGAAAAACAGAATAAGAGTTTTTATTGATCCGACTTTCGATCCTTCAGGAGCGGGATATCAGACTTCAAAATCCATTGTCGCATTAGGAAGTGGAGGTTTGAAAGGAGCAGGGCTCTTTAATGGTATTCAGACACAGGGTAATGGCATACCTGTAAAAGAATCTGATTTCATTTTTTCCTCAATAGGGGAGGAGATGGGATTTATAGGATGTTCTGCGATAGTTATTCTTGCCTTCCTGATTATTATCAGATGCATATATATTGCCTCTAAATCCCATAGCTATTATGGGCAGTTTATCGTTGCAGGCATGGCAGCTATGATTGCTTTCCATTTTATTGAAAATATTGGGATGAACATTGAACTGATGCCTGTAACCGGAATTCCTTTGCCGTTTATTTCAGCCGGAGGCACGAATCTGATTGGCAGCTTTGCAATGATAGGAATAATAATATCTGCTTCAATAAGGCGTGATCAAATAAAAAGAATTTGATAACCGGTAAATATCATATATTAACTATAAACACCTTCTAAGGTGTTTTTTTAGAAATAAAAAAAAGTGAAGAAAAAATGTTGACATATACTAATTTCGAGTGTAAAATGTAGTCAAGTGGTTACAAAGTGGTGTCTAAGTGGTGAAAATATACCGGAGAAAAGCAGATGGCAATGTATGGTGAATTTACACATAGGATAGATGATAAAGGCAGGATTATTCTTCCTGTATCTATGCGTGAAGTTCTGGGAGATAAGTTTGTAATCGCAAAGAGTGTAGACAGTACATTGAAAATACTATATCTGTACACAAGAAAAGACTGGGAAAATATTATTGAATCAGCAGCAAGAATCGCTGCGAAAGATAGAAATAAGGCTTTATATGTAAGGATGTTATCTGCAAGCGGGAAAGATACCGAGCTTGACAGCCAAAACAGGGTGCTAATTCCTATAGAATTAAGAAACTATGCAAATCTGGGGAAAGAGGCTAAATTGCTTGGATATAACAACAGAGTGGAAATATGGAATACAGAATCATATGACAAATTGCTTTCTGCCGATTCAACACAAACCGTAGAACAAATTCAAGAAAAAGCGGACGGAGTAGCTGCCATTCTTGAAGAAGCATCATTAGTATAATGAAAGAATATTCACATGAGTCGGTAATGGCCGATGAATGTATAGAATATATGAATATTGACAAAAGAGGAACTTACATTGACTGTACCGCTGGTGGCGGAGGACATTCAATAAGAATTTACGAAAGATTAAACGAGGATGGATTACTGATAGCCTGTGATCAGGATATCAAAGCCTGTGAAACCACAAAAGAAAGACTTGAAAAGCACAAAAGAAAAACGAAATTTATAGTTTTACATGAAAATTTCGTGAACATTGACAAAGTAATAGAAGAAAATTGCCCAGAAGGAGCGGATGGAATACTTCTTGATTTAGGAGTTTCATCATATCAGCTGGACAATGAAGAAAGAGGATTTTCGTATCATAACGACGGACCGCTGGATATGAGAATGGATCAGACAAAAGAGAAAACCGCAGAAGATGTGGTAAACAATTACACTAAAGAGGAACTGACCCGTATTTTATATGAATATGGAGAGGAAAAAAACGCAAGAAGAATAGCAGAAGCTATAGTGTACAAAAGACAAAAAGACAGGATAACTACTACATGCCAGCTAGCAGATATAATTAAGGAAGCATATCCTGCTAAAGAAAGATTTAATGGCAAGCATCCTGCGAGAAAAACATTTCAAGCTATCAGAATAGAAGTAAATGATGAACTGAATGTTTTAAAAGAAATGCTTCCTAAAGCAGCTTTTTTACTAAAGAAAAATGGCAGGCTTGCAGTAATTACATTTCATTCATTGGAAGACCGGATAGTAAAAAATTCTTTCAACGAACTGATTAATCCATGCACTTGCCCGAAATCCTTTCCGGTATGCGTATGCAATAAAGTAGCCCAACACAAGCTGATAGTTAAGAAACCATTAATACCGAAAAGTGAAGAAACACAAAAGAATTACAGATCAAGAAGTTCAAAGCTAAGAATTTTAGAGAGAACTTAAAGATACACACTAAAGATAAAACGCAAAAAGCGTTAAAACACTCAAGAATTATTAAAACACTAAAGATGGAAGAACCGGTTGTAAAAATTCCCCCTTTTACAACCGGTAGGTCTTTGACCTAAAATTATTGTTTCACCAGGCACTCGACATACTTGACTGTAGCTTTACTAGAACTACTTAACAGGAAATGCAATGGAAATTGAAAAAAATGATGAAAAGAAAATATTCAATAGATTTAAGGCTGTGATATTGCTTATGCTTGTATTCACAGCCTTGTTTATAATTATTTACAGATATGGTGAAATGATTAATCTAAACTATGATATTACATCGTTAAATAATGAATTGCGTGAAAAGACAGCGATTAACTCATCTTTATATGCTGAACTTGATAAGACATATAATATAAATGATATAAAGACTGTAGCAGAAACCAAATTGGATATGAATAAACCTAGAACTGACCAGCAGATATATATTTATTTGAATATGTCTGATGAGTATGAATCTCAGGAAAAAGAAGACTTTTATTCTAATACTCAGGCTCTTTTTGAAAAAATAAAATATACTGTTAAAAATGTAATTGACATTTTTATGGGTTCAAAAAAGGATTGAAATAGTATATTATTCTATTGGTAAATGAATGGATAAAAAAGAGAAAAGCAAAAAAACTGAGAATATTGAAAATACAACAAATAATACTCTGACAAGAAAAAGACTGTTGATACTGATGGCAGTTTTTATTTTTATAGCAATGATTATTGCAGGCTACACTGGATATATTCAATTTGTGTGGGCAAATGAGTTAAAAGTAAAATCATATGAACAGCAGAATCAGGACAGGACAATAAAAGCCAGCAGAGGAACTATTTATGACAGTCAGGGTCGTATACTGGCGATATCAATAAGTGTAGATACAATTTCTGCAAGTCCGGTAATATTACAGAAGAATAAAAATATTACGGTAGAGGAAATAGCACAGGAACTATGTTTAATACTAAAATTAAATTATGAAAGCGTTCTGACCAAACTTATGAGTCAGAGCCAGTATCAGCTTATCGCATCTAAGGTGGATAAAAATACTTCTGAACTTGTTAAAGAATTTATAAAAAAGCAAGCAGTTGCAGGAATATATATTCAACAGGATAGTAAGAGGTATTATCCATTCGGTTCTCTTGCTGCTCATGCTATTGGATTTACAGGTGATGATAACCAAGGATTATTTGGTCTGGAACTGGCTCTAGATGAATACTTGAGCGGTACTGATGGCAAAATACTTACCGAGCTGGATGTTGGGGGAACTGAACTTCCTTTCGCATTTGAATCCAGAATAGAAGCAGTAGATGGATATGATGTAATAACAACCTTGAATGCGGATATACAGAGGATTGCCGAGAATATAGTTAAACAGGCTATAGAAGACAATAAGTCAAAAGATGGAGCAGTATGCATAATATCCAATTCTAAAACATCAGAAATCCTTGCGATGGTTTCAGAACCAGGATTTGATCTTAATCTGCCAAGAGCACTGCCTAAGGGTTATACAATTGATGGTTGGACTGGTCTTAGAAATACTGATGTAGAACTGCTGTACAGTACAGTATGGAGAAATAAAGCTATCATGGATACATATGAACCCGGTTCAACTTTTAAATCCATCACTACTGCAATGGCTCTTGAAGAGGATATAGTCGAACTGGATACGATTGTAGATGATTTACCAGTTACAGTTTTTGGAGCAGTTATCCACTGCTGGTCGAAAGAATACCCTCATGGTACAGAAACCTTTTTACAGGCTGTATACAATTCGTGCAATCCAGTCTTTGTGAAAATATCTCATCTTATCGGAGTAAAGACTTTTTATGAGTATGTTGAATCATTCGGATTTAGAGATAATTCCGGTATAGAGCTTCAAGGAGAGGGCAAAAGCATATTTCATGATGTGCCGACAAAACTTGATATGTCTGTGGCTTCTTTCGGCCAGAGATTCCAAATAACGCCAATACAGATGGTTGCAGCATATAATGCAATTGCTAATGGAGGATTTCTAATAAAACCAAGTCTTACAGATGCAATTGTTGATAAGCAGGGTAATGTTATATATGACTATGAACCACAGACAGTAAGACAAGTAATATCTAAAGAAACATCAGATGAGCTTAGAGGCATATTGGAGGGTGTTGTAACAGAAGGAGGAGCGAAAAACGCATATGTTGAAGGGTACAGAGTAGCAGGAAAGACAGGAACAAGTGAAACAATAGTAGACGATGTATATGTATCTTCGTTTATTGGATTTGCTCCTGCTGATAATCCTGTCATAACAGTGCTGTTCATCGTATTTAATCCTCAGGGTGACTCTTACTATGGCAGTCAGGTTGCCGCTCCATATGCAAAAATGGTTTTCGAACAAGCGCTTGAAGTTTTATCTGTTGAAAGACAAGGCTCAGCAGGCAATAGTAAAAACTCAGTGTATGTTCCTAATTTAAATGGATACAATGTAGAAAAAGCTGCGCAGAAAATTGTAAGTTATGGTTTGAATTATGAAATTGAGGGCAGTACAGCAGGTGAGGATGTCACTATTATGTATCAATATCCAGAAAGTGGTACAAAGATTGCAAAGGATGGAGTTATAATACTATATACATATGTTCCTGATAGTAAAATGACTGTAAGAATCCCATATCTGGTAGGTAAAGAGAAATCATATGTCATAAAAACACTAAAGGATTTGGGATTAAACATTAATTCTGATGGTGATGGGTCGTGTATAAGCGTACAGTATCCTGCAGGTACTTATGTAGAAAAAGGCACTATTGTGGATATTACTTTCAGATTCACTGATTATTTAGACTGATGGAGGGTATATGCTTTTAAAAGATTTATTGGAAGTAACGGGCTGTATAAGAGTATCTAATCTGATTAAGACAGAAATTACTGATATATCCTTTGATTCAAGAAGTACTAAAAAGGATCATCTTTTTATTGCAGTGGATGGCTCAGATGATGACGGGCATAAATATATACACAAAGCTGTTCAGAACGGTGCAGCAGCTGTTGCAGTTACTAAGGACTATGAAGTTTATGTAAATGAGTATCCTTCTGTATCGATAATAGAGATAGATGATTCAAGGATGTTTTTAGCGAAAGCTTCATCTTACTTCTTTAATTATCCAGCTGATTACCTGAGTCTTATCGGAATAACAGGGACAAAAGGCAAATCCACGATATCATACATGATTAGGAATATTTTTGAGAAAGCTGGAATAGGATGTGCAGTTATAGGGACAATTGGAGTCGTTTATAATGGCAAAGAAATAGCTACAACACAAACTACTCCATCATCTTATGAGCTTAATGAAATTTTCAGCCTAATACACAGAGACAGTATTTCCAACTGTGTAATGGAAGTATCTTCAATTGCTTTGAAAATGAACAGAGTATACGGATTGATATATGATATCGGCATGTATACCAATCTGACTCAGGCGCATATCACAAACAGAGAGCATCCGGATTTTGAAGACTATTACAATTCTAAGAAGAAGATATTTGAGGCAAGCAAAAACATCATAGTTAATTGTGATGATAAGTATGTGAAAAAAGCTGTTGAACAATTTAGGAAAAGCGATAAATTTGATAGCAACAGGCATTTGATATACATGATTGGAATCGATGAAGAAGCAGATATAACCGCGAAAAATATTTCATATGAGAATGACAGTAGTAGTTTTCTGTACTGCGGTCTTGGTCATGAGATAGATATTACAATAGATATGCCAGGAAGATTTAATATTTATAACAGCCTTTTTGCTGTTACAGCATGTCTTTTAAAGGATATTGATATTGAATATATTCAACAGGGTTTAATGGATGTTGTCGTAAAGGGAAGATGCGAAAAAGTTGAAACAGGCAGAGATTTCACCATAATGATTGATTATGCCCACACTCCAGACAGTCTTGAGAAGCTCCTAATTGCAGTAAGAGAAACCAAAACAACAGGACGGATAATATGCTTATTCGGATGCGGAGGAGACAGAGATAATTCCATGAGACCGATGATGGGAAGAATCGCCGGACAAAATGCAGACTTTTCCATTATTACTTCAGATAACTCCAGAACAGAAAAACCTGATGATATTATCACCATGATTGAAGAGGGAATCAAGAAAACAGATGGCAGATATATATGTATAACTGACAGGACTCAGGCAATTTCATATGCTATACATAATGCAAAAAAGGATGACTTAATAATACTTGCAGGAAAAGGTCATGAGACTTATCTTGATGTAATGGGTGAAAAATCCCATTATGATGAAAGAGAAATTGTTCGTCAGATACTGGAAGGCATAAGATGAGAATAAAATTAAGCGAGATATATTATTTCTTTAAAACTGAATTTAACAAAAGTTTCGAAACTGATGTCACAGGTGTATCCATAGATTCCAGGACTATAAATCCAGGAGATATCTTTTTTGCCATTGAAGGAGAGAATTTCGATGGGCATACTTTTGTTAATAAAGCTTTGGAAGCAAAAGCAGTTGCAGCAGTGTGTTCAAAGAAAGGTGACTATTCTGATGATAAAGTCATTTATGTGGAAAACACTCTTAAAGCTTTACAGGATTTAGCGAGGTATTACAGGTTTTCATTGAATATTCCATTTGTATCTGTTACAGGCAGTAATGGAAAGACCACAACAAAGGAATATATAAATGCAGCATTATCTTCATCATTTAAGACCGGATGTACAAAAGGAAATTTAAATAACCAGACAGGAGTACCGCTGACAATATTTTCAGTTGACGAAGATTCCAAAGCTGCTGTTATTGAGATGGGTATGAATAACAAAGGTGAAATAAACGATTTAGCTTCTATAGTTATTCCTCATATAGCAGTTATAACTAATATCGGAACAAGCCATATAGGGCGACTTGGCAGCAGGGAAAATATATACAAAGCGAAAACTGAAGTATTGGATTATATTAATAATGGATACCTGGTAGTAAACTCAGATGATGATATGCTTAGCAGTCTAGTAAGCAATGATAAATATACTGTAATACGCACAGGGATTAAGGCAGATAATCTGGATTATGCAGCCAAAAATATAGTTCTGAATGAAGATAACACATACTCTTTCACAGTTCGTGATACAAGAATCAAGTTATCCATACCAGGTATACATAATGTAAATAACGCACTGCTGGCATTTGCAGTTGCAGATATATTAAAAGCAGACAGGAACAAAGCAGGAAAAGCAATAGGTTCATGCGTAAACCAGAAGATGAGGACGCAGATAAGTGATATTAATGGATATATCGTTATTAATGATGCATACAATGCTAATTATGACTCCATGAGAGCATCTATTGATATTCTGAAGAAATACAGGAATAGGAGAGTTGCTGTTTTGGGAGATATGCTGGAACTTGGGGAATATGAAAAGGCACTGCATGAAAAAACAGGTGAATATCTGGCTGAAAGTGGAATTGATATATTGATAGCTGTAGGGAAAAATGCTGTGAATTATAAAACAGGTGCATTAAACCACGGCATGAGTGAAAATAGTATTTTTGTTTTTAATGATTTAACAGAAGCAAAGATGTTAATTAAAGATATAATATGTAAAGGCGATACCATACTGGTTAAAGGATCAAGAGGATCGTCAATGGAAAAAATAATAGGAGTTTTTGAAGGGGACGAAGTATGATAATAGCAATAAGCGCATCTTTCATCTTAACTGTAATACTGGGTATAGTGATGCTGCCTGTTTTAAGGCAGTTGAAAATCGGTCAGGTAGTAAGAGACGATGGTCCGAAAGATCATCTGAAAAAAGCCGGAACACCTACAATGGGTGGATTAATATTCATACTGCCAATAATCGGATGCACTTTATTTTTTTCCTGGAATAATCCTGAAGCTTTAGCTGCATGCATTCTTATTTTCTTATCTTCATTAGTAGGTTTTATTGATGACTTTTTAAAAATTAAAAGAAAAAATAAGGATGGATTAAAACCTTTATTTAAGACAGCTTTCTTTGTAACCATATCATTAGCTTATGCTATATATATTGTCTATTTTTCTTCTGTCGGTTCTGATGTCATAATACCATTTACCAATGCCGGACAAGCCTTTACTATACCTGGATGGCTTTATACAGCATTTATAGTACTTTTCTATAACGCAGTAATAAATGCTGTCAACTTTACAGACGGTGTTGATGGTCTTTGCGGATCTGTTACTGTGGTAGTTTTCATTTTCTTTGCAATAGCATCGAAAATTATATTTGATGACATTGATATGACTTATATGTCTTTGATTATCATTGGAGCGATGATCGGATATCTGGTTTTCAATGTTCATCCTGCTAAATTGCTTATGGGCGATACAGGCTCTTTAGCTCTGGGTGGTGCTGTTACTGCTATAGCAGTTAATTTACAGATACCTTGGATAGTACTAATAGCAGGAATTATATATGTTATTGAGATATTATCTTCGGTAATTCAGGTAATGCATTATAAAAGGACGAAAAGAAGGATATTCCTTATGGCTCCGATTCATCACCATTTCGAATTGAAGCATTGGAGTGAGAATAAGATAGTCATAATATTTAGCGGAATATCGCTTG
>JAAYBX010000092.1 GCA_012729955.1 Clostridiaceae bacterium | reverse complement strand
TTGCATATTCCCGGATCTATCATTACTTTTGTCATATTATCGTACATCCTTTCCAATGCTTAGTAATCACAAAGATATTTTACATCACAATACTCCTGTTTTAAACAACAGACAGTGATAAAATCACCAGTCAATATGGGCAAAGGGTGTTAATCCTTACATGAATATGATAGAATGCAGGTATAACTACTGGGGGTGCTATTATGGGAAGATATACACAAAAGATATCTCAAAGACTTATTCCTTTACCAAAGGAGATATCATGCAATGACATTAAGAAGGTAGCATTTAATGATGTAAAAATTGATGTTATATTTCCTGAAGATGCATTGCTCCTTTCTGCAAAGAGGAAACTTGTATCCTGTTTCGGTAATTCCCTTTATGGTTCTTTCAGGATAAGGATAGTGGACCCTATGCCTAATACTGTAAATGTGCTTAATCATTTTAAGAATCCCGACCAGGCTTATCATATATGGTCTGATGGTGCAATAAACATTTCAGCACTGACTTCAAAAGGCATAATGAACGGGGTACGTACTTTATTACAAGCCGTTACAAAAGAAGACGGGATGTTTAACATTCCTCTTCTGTTTGTGTACGATTATCCGGATATGCCTTTAAGAGGCCAGTGGGGTGGAGATTCCATGGATGATATCTCTTATACAGCTTCACTTAAACTTAACAGTCTGGATTATTCAGCGACATTTTCCATTGATTCAGATGGTGTTGGAAAAGCTGTACTGGAAAAACCAGCAGTCCTTGAAAACAGCATAAAAGAAGGCGTAGTGCTCTGTTCATATATACCGCATCTTGAGTTTGTGATAGGGTGGTATCTTAATAAGCCGGAGTATAAGGATATTATTAGTAAAATTAAGAATGTGCCTACAGAAGAGGCGGCTGCCAGAAATGACTATAAACCAGGTTTATGTGTTTCTTCAGAAGAAACCAAGAAACTGGTTTTTGACTGGATGTGCTCTTTGGCTGAAATAAAAGGAGTGAAGAGTGTCATGGTCTGGCTGTCGGAGAATGCAGAACCTTGTATGTGCGAGAAGTGTAAGGGTCATGAGCCTTTCCTTCTTGAGACAGAAATGCTAGTAGAGCTATTTGGCAAATTGAAAGAACGTTATCCTGATATAAACAGGGAGATACTTTTAACTCAGGGCAGTTTTTCTGTGAATGAGAAAATACTGGAAATTATACCTAATGATATATCAGTGCTGTATTATCACGGAAGCAAAACATACATATCTGACAAAAATCCCATGATTTATGAAGGGCTTATGCCTTTTATAGAAAAAGGTGGGAAAATGGGAGTATATCCCCAGATAACCCATGGCTGGAGATGCGTATTCCCATGGACTGCTCCTGATTTTATAAAGTACAGATGTGAGGAATTCACAGAAAAGAATATCCATAAGGTTGTAGGTTATGCAGTACCATCCAACATATATCACAGGTTCAATGTAGCGGCAATGGCAGAATGGTTATGGAACACAAAAGGAAGAGACGAGGAATCCTTCATGAGGGCATATGCTACTGTTAATGATATTGACCCTGACGGATTTGTAAAATGGTGCACTTTGAATATGACTCCTGCATGGGTTCTTGCAGAAAACAGGTTTATTGTAAGCCAGATGTTTAATTACCCAGTAATAATGAAGACCAAGTTCGATATAGAGGACTTCAGATTTACAGATTTTACAAGGACTGCGATTAAAGATATCGATAAATATATCCGTATGGCTGACAAAGCCATAAAGGCGGCAAAACAGATAGAATATGAAGAAGGCGAGACCGAAAGCAAATGTATAGCATCCGCTCTTCGCTGTGCGGGAGCTTATCAGAAATTCTTTACCTTGCTTAAAATACAGAACAGGAATCCTGAAGAAGACCAGCAGATGGTACTTATGTATGAGATGATGCATAATAACTCTAAAAATATGTATTCTGCTCTTTTAGACTGGAAATGCCTTATTGACAGAGATAACTCGCATTTTCAGACAAGGATAATTGACACAGCTGCTATATGTATGAGGATAACCGATTTTATGAGGAGTATTCTGGAAAAACTGGAAATAAAGCATAAAGAGCATCATTCTCTTTCATATCATCAGCTTGGCAGATGGGATGAGTCTATGTTTAACAAAGAGGGTATAGCTGAATTAACCTATGATATAACCAGGTATTCTGATAAGGATGGCAGATACCATATATGTTTCGATTATATTGACAGCAAACAGGGTACTACAATAAAGAGCATATCAGTTTTACAGGATCAGGTAGAAATATCAAGTATTCTTTATGATAAAGTCAATCCTTTAAAGCGCATCAACATGTATGAGCCTTGGTATGAGGTATTTATTGATATTAAGAGTGCAAGCAAGAATGAAGACAAAATTTTAAAGGTAATAATTGAAGGACCTGCAAATGGGCAGGATACATGTAAAGGGCTTGTGGGTATTAGGAAGGTATAATTATCTGTTATCTGTATTCAGCTATCGTATTTACAAGCATTTCAAGGTTTTTAAATGGGAATCCGTTATCAGATTCCACATAAAACCATGATCCACCCTCATCCATACGAAATGTTTCATATTCTCTTTTTACAAGGTCTTTTACCTGTGAAGGCGTGCCGAATGTCATTACATTTGCTCTGTCAGTATGTATAGCGACAGCTAGTTTTAACGATCTGCAGTACTTAGCAAATTCCACCATATCATATGCTGGAAGCTGAGGCCATATGGAATGAACGCCTAATTCTTTTAAGTCTTCAAGTATCGGAAGCACATAACCGCAGCTGTGGAAATGAATATTCTTCCCGGCTTTTCTTATAGGGTCAAAGAGCCTGTCCCATCTGGGTTTAAAGAATTTCCTCCAAAGTGCAGGGCTTAACAGCATGCTTTTTTCCGTTCCATAATCATCTCCAAAGTAAAAACCATCCACATCAACAGCCATAAGATACTGTATCTTCTTTTCATAGTATTCCACTATCATATCAGCAAGCTCATTTATTTCTTTCGTATCTTCAGCTATATCGCAGTAAACATTTTCATCGGGGCATAATGCTTTCATCTTTTCAATCATTGTGCCTGCAAACCGAGAAAGATAATAATTCTTCTTATGCAATATAGCATCCTGTTGGTCTTTTATAAACTGTTCACTTCCAATAGATGGCTGTTCAGGCATCTTAAAGTTCTTTAATTCAGACATATCATAAAGAGGATATATATGAGGTATTCCTGCTATACCATATATCCTGTACTCCCAGACCGTACCCCATTCATCTTTTTTGAATTCATGGTAATTGCCTTTTTCATCTAATTGGTCTTTGGTCAGAACCGGTATTTCCTTTTTCTCAAAAGGGCCGAAGTCATCAGGAACAGAGGCATAAAGCCTATTAAGCTTATCCCCATGCTCGAAATATCCAACGGGAGTGTAATTGTATTGTAAAGGAGCTTTATCTACCTTCTTAAAGTGAATGGCTGCTTGTACTCTTTCTTGGCTGTTCATAAGGTACCTCTTTTAATACCCTGATTATATCAGGAAACTCTCAATGAATCCTTTTTGATTATGCTATATATCCCTTAGTCTTCAATATCTCATGCGCTTCTTTGATTCTGCTGGTTATTACATCAATAGATTCAGCTTCAGGTATGCTTATGCATGTGTACTCATAACCTTTGTCGTTTATAATCGGCTGGATCTCTGAATCAAGAGGATTAGGTCCAAAAAATTCCTTTAGCTTTTCCAGCATCTCCTGGGTACATATGAGTTTTAAGTGAAGGCATATATCCTGCATCGATTTTGATGATATGGAAAATTCATATTTAAAAGGAATGCCGCTTAAAGTTATGAGGTCGATCGAGCAGCTTACATCAGACATTTTTATATCGTTTTCAGCTTTAATTGGTTGCCAGATCATAAAATCTCCGATTATACTGGTTAAATTTGCATCAACAGCATCAATAATCGCTCTGTTTCTTACTCTTATCTTCTGTTCTACTTCCATGCCGGTATTAACCTTGGCTTCTTCCATAATCGAGGTTACAGAAGAGAAGAAAAGGATCTCCTTCAGATCGTTTAGTTCCTCATCGGACAAAAGTTTGCTTTTATCTATATCAACTATAGAGACAAATGCTTTCATGAATGCGCACATTCTGATAAGCTCATCTTCATCAATCTTCCCATCTTTATCAACCAGTCGCAATTCTTCAGGCAGACCTTTGTAATTGCGTACTATATCAGGATCAGCAAGTCCTCTAAGGCTCTTGCCTGTTAATTCATCATTCTTAGAGCTTGTTACAATAAGCGAATACAGATGTTCATAAGTCATCTGCATGCAGATAGTAGCAAACAGAAGCCTTTGCCTTAGCTCCTCCTGAACTTTTGATGCCTTGCAGCAGGATATCAGATTCAATAACTGATAAGTATTGAAAAGCCTTTTTATACTTCTTG
Organism: Clostridiaceae bacterium; assembly: GCA_012729955.1. Classification (GTDB taxonomy): domain Bacteria; phylum Bacillota; class Clostridia; order DUPQ01; family DUPQ01; genus DUPQ01. The sequence continues at coordinate 589 of JAAYBX010000092.1, read as the reverse complement.
GATTGAATCCTATGGAAGTTCTGATGAGCTGTTTGTAATCTTGTATTATTCTTGAATCTACTTTCATATCCATTTTTATAAGCATGTCATATATGTATTTCTTTATGTCATACTGCGCGACGGGCATTTTGAATGGAAGCTGTATTATCTTATCAAAGAAACTCTTTCCTTTGTCTTCATCGACAAGATTGCCAAACTTCTGCTTGACACCAGCAGTAACAACACTGTAATCGACTGCCAGGATGAAAACGCAGTTCTCACAGTCTAGAAACACTTTTAAGACTTCCAGAAGTTCAACGGCTTTAGCTGGGTTTAATCTGTCCAGGTCATCTACGAATATAACGACGCGGTCCTTTTTGCTGTCTTTAAGTTTATCGTTTACACTGTCCTGAAAAGCATCTTTCAAGTCGCTTACTGCTTTTGCTATATCTTCACTTTCTTTATCAAACACATCCACTATAGCACCGCCATCAAGGCCAACTGTGCTGATAGCTGTCTTGGCTCCGATTTTCAGTATCTTCAAGCTGGTTTCCAGTATCTTCGAAGTACGGTTTTCCGCTTTGGAATGAAGTTTGGTGATAAGGTTTTC
>JAAYBX010000009.1 GCA_012729955.1 Clostridiaceae bacterium | reverse complement strand
TATCTTGCTGGGGGATTCGGGACTGTTTTAAGTGTTGAAAGCTCAACAGGCATAGGCCTTATTCCACCACAGCTTAAGGATAAGGTAGTTCCTGCTGGTAACACATCATTAACAGGTATCACAATGCTTCTTCTTGATAAGACAAATATAGGAACAATAGATAGTATACGTAAAATAACAGAATACATAGAACTGAGCCAGGATAGTGAGTTTACTGATGAATATGTAGACAATATGTTCTTTGAGGTGTAAATTTTATTTGGATAATTTGTGGAATGCAGATAAGAAAACATTAAGAAAATATATGATGGAAAAAAGAAACAGCTTGATTTCTACTCAGGTTCAAGATTATTCTCAAGAGCTTTTTAATAAATTCTTAGTTTCAGATTTAAACAACTATGAAAGTTATATGGCATATTTACCGATAAGGAATGAAACTGACACTCATAAACTTATTGATTATCTTTTAAGTATGGGTAAACTTGTATCTGTACCATTCATAAATGAAGATAATAAAATAGTACCATTAATGATTAATAAAAATACATCATATGAAAAGGATACTTTCGGTATTTCAATACCTAAGGATAAAATTATTGTGTCACCAGAAAATATTGATGTCATTTTCGTACCAGGATTAGCTTTTGACAGGGAAGGGAACAGGGTAGGTTACGGGAAAGGTTACTATGATAATTTTCTATGTAATCTGAAATGCATAACTTGTGCTTGGTGTTATGATTTCCAGATAATTGACAGAATACCGGATATTTCACCCAATGATGTTAAAATAAAACGATTCCTTTAATTTAAAACACAACTTACTTTATATTATATCTTGACTCATATTTCAAAAGGACATAAATGCTGTTAATAATTACATAAATCAGTGAAGTGAAAATCATTAATATTTGAAAATATCCACTATATTTAGCATGAAAGGCGGCAAATATACCAGACACAGTCCATAGTGCATATAATATTATAATCATTGAACATACCATATCAGTAATTCTCATAAAGCAGCTTCCATATTTTGATAAATCAGGTTTTTCAAAAATAAAACATAATATCAATACTAGGAAGTAAAAAGCATATGTAATAATATGAGTATTAAAAATATGAAATCCGATATTCTGACCGTATAAGAAACCGCTTAATGATAAGAACAGACAGGTTAAAAAAACAGCAGGATAAAGGAAAAATGAAATACGCGTTTTAAAAATACCAATAAATCCAAAATTAAAGATCATAAGCAGAAGCCCTGAGAATATAAGTATGAAGAAAAAAGGCTTTAAGGAAGGATCGTAATCTGTAGTGAATAAATCATTTGCGAATTTGGATATATCCGATTCATTAGCTAAATAATAAATAAAAATCCCAATTAATATTACAGAGTAAAGAAATCCGAATACTTCATAAGTAAATCTTTTTTTCCTTTTGTGCGAATTAATGAATGTTATTTTATGCATCGGATTTAGTTTAGCATCCTTTCCATAAATGCTACAAGTTTGTTTATCTTTTTTTCAGCATCTATCATATCACAGCCTTCAGACGAATAATATATCTTTATCTTAGGTTCGGTTCCGGATGGACGGATTATCGCTATTCCAATATTATCTATATCAAATTTCAACACATCAGCATGAAGCATATCAGGTTCATGTAAATAATCTTTTGATAAAAAGCTGCTGTTTCGCAGATTTGTCATAATATTCTTCATTTTACTTAATCCTTCATTTCCTGGATAATCATAATTCCCCAGATAAGTCATAAGATATCCATACTTTTCATATAACTGATCTAGTCTGTCTAGAATTGAGATACCTCTATCATTATAGTAATCAGCCATGTCCGTGATCAGTACAACAGCATTAACAGCATCTTTATCCCTAACATATGTTCCTGAGAGGTATCCGCAGCTTTCTTCAAATCCGAATATGAAGCTTTCTTCTTTACCTTTTTCCTCAAGAATAGCTATCTGGTCTCCTATATACTTAAATCCTGTAAGAGTTTCAATCATATGCACATCATAATTTTGCGCAATTTTTTTTGCTAAATCTGTTGTCACGATTGTCTTAACTGCTACTGGAAATTCTGGCATTAGTTTTTTCTCTCTACGCATCATACATATAAAATCAAAAAGAAGTATACCCGTTTCATTTCCATTTAAGATTCTAATTTCATCTTTTTTTCTTACAGCCAAACCGGCTCTATCACAATCAGGATCTGTAGCAATAAGGATATCAGATTGTGTCTTGATTAAATCCCTTATACCTAATTCCAATGCTTGCTTCATCTCAGGATTAGGATAAGGACAAGTTGGAAATCTCCCATCAGGAAACTTTTGCTCATTTACTGTTTCAAAGTAATTAAAACCTCTTTTTTTAATAGATTCAGACACACACTCATATCCGCTTCCATTTATAGGGGTATATACTATTTTTAATTTTTTGCTGCCTTCATTAAAAGCTTGCTTATTTACTGTATCAACATATTTATGTATAACATTATCATCAATATAAATTATGAGCTTATTCTTTAGACATAAGTCAAAATCCATTTCATCAGGTATCTCTTTAAATATATCTATTTCACCCATATGTTTAAGAATCAAATCTGCAGAATCTGGATTTATCTGACATCCTTTTGAGTCATATACCTTATATCCATTATAATCGGAGGGATTATGGGATGCTGTAATAACTATACCTGCATCGCATTTCAACTCTCTTACAGCAAAGGACAATAAAGGGGTAGGGGATACGCGGTTGAATAAATATACTTTCATATTGCAGTTTGCTAATACTCTTGCGGCTTCTTTTGCGAATAATTCGGATTTGATTCTAGAATCAAATGCTATTGCAACACATGAACCTTGTTTTAAAATAGAAACCAAGCCAAAGGTAGCCTTCCTTACAGTGTATATATTCATTCTGTTAGTGCCTGCACCTAATATTCCGCGAAGCCCGCCTGTACCAAAAGCAAGGTTTGCACCAAAAGCGTTTTCAATCAATTCATTTTTGTCTGACATGTTCTTCAGTTCAATATTCAAATCATTATCTCTTAATTCTTTTAATTTCCATTTTATATATTCTTTATTCATAGATAACCTCAGCATTATTAGTCCTATAATGATTATACATTAGCTCCAAGACTTTACCTATACAAAATTCCATGATTTGTATTTGTATATTGTTTTTGACTTTTATTTATATTATCATACTCATCGAAAGGATTGGTTTTTTATGCAATCAATATCCGAATCATTAGCACTACACGAAAAATGGAAAGGTAAAATAGAAGTAATTTCTAGAGTAAAGCTGGATAACAGCGAGATAATGTCCAAAGCATATACTCCTGGGGTTGCAGAACCCTGTATAGCTATATCTGAAGACAATAATCTTTCATACAAATATACAAGAAAACATAATCTTGTCGCTGTAATAACAGATGGTACTGCAGTACTGGGTTTGGGTGATATAGGCCCTTTGGCTTCAATGCCGGTAATGGAAGGCAAATGCGCACTGTTTAAGGAATTTGCTGATATTGATGCTTTTCCCATATGTATTGACACTAAAGATCCTGATGAGATTATATTTACTATAAAAAACATATCAAAAAGTTTTGGTGCAATAAATCTTGAAGATATTTCATCACCAAGATGTTTCTATATTGAACAGGAACTGAGAAAACAGTGTGATATACCAGTCTTTCATGATGATCAACATGGGACAGCAGTAGTACTGCTTGCAGGGTTAATGAATGCGTTAAGACTAAAAAAAATGGATATTAGCGAAGCTAAAATAGTAATTAATGGGGCTGGAGCTGCTGGAACGGCAATATGTGATTTACTTATAAAAGCCGGAGCAGAAGATTTATTAGTCTGCGATATTGAAGGTATTCTAGATGAAGAGATGGAAAATTTATCAGAACATAAGAGAAGGCTTTCTCTTTTGACAAATCGAAAACATTTAAAAGGTCTTCTTAAAGATGCGGTAATTAAAAGGGATGTTTTCATTGGCGTTTCAAAACCTAACCTGCTTACTATGGATGATGTTGCAAATATGAATAAAAATCCAGTTATATTTGCCATGGCTAATCCAGTACCTGAGATTAATCCTACAGATGCTAAAAAAGCAGGAGCTTTCATTGTAGGAACCGGTAGAAGTGATTTTGATAATCAGATTAATAATGTAATGGCTTTTCCAGGCATATTCAAAGGCCTTCTGTCTATCAGAGCAAAAGAAATTTCCGATGAAATGCTTATATCAGCAGCTAAAGCTATATCTGCATTAGTTACAGATGAGCAATTAAATAAAAATTATATATTACCAAAAGCTTTTGATAAAAGGCTTGTTGAGGCTGTTGCTAATGCAGTTATAATACAGGCTTCATCGAAACAGTAATCAGATAAGCATTGATATTATCTGTATATATTATATAATTAACTAAGGAAGAGAGAAATGAAATTTTCACTATATGCAAATGTTAATAAAGATACAAATGGGACTTTTTTGAATCAAGTCTGTTTATTTATAGAATCCTTAGGTTCTGAAGTCATACATAGTGAATTAATTACTAAAGGTGGTGATACAGATACTTCAAGAGTTCGAAATTCAGACATCATCATTACTTTGGGAGGAGATGGAACGCTTCTTGATATAGCTCAAAAAACCAAAAGCTTGTCAATACCTTTAGTCGGGATTAACCTCGGTTCTCTTGGTTTTCTAACACAGATAGAGAAAGTAAATTACAAAGAATTGATACATTCTATTACTAAAGGACAGTATTCAATATCTAAACGGTCTATGCTTTCTGCCCAAATACTTCGCGATAATGAAGTAATTTCTAATGTCGATGCATTAAATGATGTAGTTATTACTAGAAAAATTACCGGCGATACTGCTGCAGTCTCTGTACATATTAATGGTTCATATATAGATACATATGATGGAGATGGAGTTATAATAAGCACTCCGACAGGCTCTACAGGATATCAAATGTCTGCAGGAGGCCCTGTAAGCGATCCTGAAGCGGATATAATACTTATGACACCAATATGTCCTCATATGATGCATAAACAATCATATATCCTTAAAAATGACAGCTGCTTAGAGCTAATTGTAGAGGAAAACAAAGATTTTGAATGCTGTTTCAGTTATGACGGCATTGTATCTTCCATATACGGTAAAGATATTATTAAAGTAAAAAAAAGCAATTTATTTATCCCATTGCTAAAAATGCAAAAAAATTCATTTTATGAAAATTTAAGAAATAAAATATATTATAGGGGTAATTAGCTATGAAAAACAAAAGGCAGGTAAAGATACTGGAATTCATTGAACAGTATCCGGTTCAGACTCAGGATGAGCTGGTTTCTCTTTTACAGAAAAATGGTTTTGAAGCCACTCAAGCAACTGTATGCAGAGATATAAAAGAACTTAAACTTTTCAAAGCAGTAAACAAAGATGGGCTTTCTGTTTATACTTCAAGCTCTGATATATCTGATAATTCTCATGAAAAATTGATCAGGGTATTGAAGGCATCATTTATATCCATAAATATCGCGCAGAATCTTGCAGTAATAAAGACTCTGCCTGCAACTGCTCCTGCTGTAGCATCTGCAATTGATAATATCAAAGCAAAAAACCTTATCGGAACAATAGCAGGAGATGATACTATTTTTGCATGTTTTTCTACGAATGCAGATTCACAGGCTTTTTATGATAATATTCTTAATGAATTGAGGTAGCATAATTTGTTATTACAGCTTTCTATAAGAAATTTCGCTGTCTTTAAAGATACAATTATAGATTTTTCTGAAGGTTTCAATGTAATTACCGGCGAATCCGGAGCTGGAAAGAGTGTATTTATTACCGCACTTTCCTTAATTAACGGCGAAAGAGCAATGAAAGAATATATAAGGAAAGGTTGTGAATATTCCTCTGTTGAGGCAGTATACAAGTTGAAAAAGGATTTATCTTTAGTTATGTCCGATATGTTTGACTTGGATATTGAAGATGATTTACTTGTAATTACAAGGTCAATTTATTCAGAATCCAATTCTGTATGTAAAGTTAATGGAAAAATTCGTAATTTATCTCTGTTGAAAGATATCGCTGCATATTTATGCGATATTCATGGACAATATGAAAACCAGACTCTTTTAGATCCAACATCACATCAGAGGATCCTGGACAGACTTTATGAGTCTGTGATAAAAACAGATTATGATGATTATTTGACATACCTAAATGAATATAATGCGCTTGTGGATTTCATATTAAAAAATAGCGGATCTGAACAGCAACGGTCAATTAGAAAAGACATTTTATCATTTCAGATAAATGAGATAAATGAATCTAAAATTGAACAGTTTGATATTGAAGAATTAGAAAAACAAAGAAGGCTCCTGGAAAATTCTGAGAAATATATTACTTCATTAAAAGAAAGCATAAGTCTGATAGAGGAGTATGATAGTATAGAAAAAATCTATCTATCTGCGCATATCCTTGAAAAATTAAAAGATATGGATGAGATACTTTCAGTTTCACAGAGTATGATGAACTCATATTACATTTTAAAAGATAATTTTTCTCAACTTAAGGATGTTTCTGATGAATTTTATTTCGATGAGGAATTATACAATGATATTATTACAAAGCTTGAATTATTCAAAAAATTATCTTACAAATATGGTGCTACAATAGAAAAAATACGTGAATTCAGACTTGAAGCAGAAAAACAGTTATATGAAATTGATAATTTTGATAATATATATAAACAGAAAATAGAGAGAATAGAAAAACTTTCAAAGTTGCTATATGAAAAAGGAGAGCATTTAAATACACTAAGAATAAAATGTGCTGATGAATTTTCAAAATCAGTAGAGTTGAACCTCCATTCTTTAGAAATGCCTGATGCTGTATTTAATGTGCATTTTGAGAAAAACCTAAAAAAGAATAGTCTCGGATATTATGATTTTAACAAGAAAGGCCTTTATGATATTGAATTTTTCATATCTGCAAATAAAGGTATTGATACTCTGTCTATGGCAAAAATTGCATCAGGCGGAGAGATTTCCAGAATAATGTTAGCAATAAAGTGCATAATAAGTAGCAATGATGATGTTGAAACATATATTTTTGATGAAATTGATGCAGGTATAAGTGGGGAAGCGGCAGTTATGACAGCTGTCAAACTTTATGATTTATCATCTTTTAAGCAGGTTATATGCATATCACATCTGCCACAGATAGCAGCTAAAGCAGATCATCACTATCTTATCTTTAAAAACAGCGAAAAGGATATTACATATGCTGATATACAGAAACTATCTCAAGAAGAGCGTATTAATCAGCTTGCTATACTTTTTGATGGAAGAAAGGTCAGCCAAGAAGGACTGGAGCATGCAAAAAACCTTCTGCAAAAAATGAAAAAAATCTGATTGACACATGTATATCTTGTGTTATAATACATAAGGCAAACACGCGGGTGTAGTTCAGTGGTAGAACACTAGCCTTCCAAGCTGGTTGTGAGGGTCCGATTCCCTTCACCCGCTCCATTTTTTATGTGCCAGTAGCTCAGCTGGATAGAGCAACGGACTTCTAATCCGTAGGTCGGGGGTTCGAATCCCTTCTGGCACGCCAAGAAAATTCCCGTAAAAGAGGAATTTTTTTTGTATTAAGCATTTGATAAATAGTTAATTTGCTTCTTTGTAAGGTTTGCATTAACAATACGATTATTTTTATGGTATTATATAGGTCGAAAGGATTTATTATGAAATTAACATTTTATGGTTCAGCAAAAGAAGTTACAGGATCAAATATGATTCTAGAAGCAGCAGAGAAGAGAATAATGATAGATTGTGGTATGTTTCAAGGCTCTTCTGCAACAAAAGCAAAGAATTTTGATGGATTTAAATATGATGTAAAGGATATAGATTATGTCCTTCTTACCCATTCACATATAGACCATTCCGGAAGAATACCTTTATTATATAAAAAAGGTTACAATGGTTCTGTCATTTGCACAAAGGCAACAAAAGACTTATGTGATATTATGCTATTAGATTCTGCAAATATTCAGGAATCTGATACTGAGTATAAAAATCACAAGAGACAGAGAGCAGGATTAGAACCGCTTGAACCTTTATATACAACTGATGATGCAAATAATGCATTAAAACATTTTGTTGCTGTACAATATCACGATTTAATTAAACTAGATGATAATATTACTGTGAAATTCAGTGATTCAGGTCACATGCTTGGATCTTCTTCAATAACTGTTTATGTAAATGAGAATGATAAAACGACTGTTGTTGCTTTTACTTCTGATCTAGGAAAACCTAATACTCCGATAATTAACGATCCACAGGTTATACAAGAATGCGATTATCTTATTATGGAATCTACATATGGTAATAAAAGGCATGCAGTAAAAGAACATCCTGAAGAGCTAATGTTTGAAATAATTGAGGATACCATTTTAAAAGGCGGAACAGTAATAATACCATCCTTTTCAGTCGGCAGAACTCAGGAAATGATTTATGCATTCAACAAGAATATCGCATTGAAAAAGAAATTTTCTATATTTAATAAGATACCTGTATATATAGATAGCCCATTATCAACATCAGCGACTGAAGTATTCATGAAAAACACCCAGTTTTTTGATGATGAAGCAAAGCAGTACATTTTAAAAGGCGATAATCCTTTGGATTTTCCAAACCTCATTTTCACTAAATCAGTCGAAGATTCAAAGATGCTTAACAGAGATGACTCACCGAAAATTATTATATCATCAAGCGGTATGTGTGATGCAGGCAGAATACGCCATCACCTTAAGCATAATCTTTACAAAGAAAAAACAACAGTGCTTTTTGTTGGTTATCAGGCTAACGGGTCTTTAGGCAGAATCCTTGCTGATGGAGCGAAAAGCGTAAAAATTTTAGGAGATACAATTGATGTACGCGCAAGAATTGAAATGATAGACGGATTTTCAGGTCATGCTGATATGGATGATCTTGACAATTATCTTTCTCAGATAAGGAGTAAACCCGAAAAGATTTTTCTTGTTCACGGGGAAGACGAGCAGCTTTATCCTTTTGCAAGCAGAATTAGTAACACTTTCGGTATTGATGCTGTAATACCCGATAATTACTCTGTATATGAACTTCAAAAAGGTAAGAAAGTTTATGAATTAGCACATGACAGGGTTCTGACACAGAATACATACAAAAAACTCACTTTATTGGATCTTATTACGGATGTAAAAAGACAGGTCAAGGATATATCTGAGCTGATAGCATATGATGAAATCAATAATCTTGATGAAGAACAGATAACTACATTTATAGATTTATATTCTTCAATGAGAAGAAATATAAAGAATCTCATAAATGAAGTGGAGAATAAAACTAAAGTTGGAAAGTAAAAAAATATATTTTGATAATGCAGCTTCAACATATATGTATGATGAAGTAATTGAGTATGTAAATCACATAAACAAAAATTATTATGCAAATACTTCAAGTACTCATTTTGCAGGCTTTGCATCGCATGAGACTGTTAAAACAGATAATGAAAAGTTATGTGGTATTTTACATATAAGACCATCAACTCTGGTATATACATCTGGAGGAGCAGAATCTAATAATTTCGCAATAAAAGGAATAGCTTTTGCTAATTTATCTAGACCATGTAATATTGTGATATCGGCTTATGAGCATCCATCTGTATTTAATTCTGCAAAATATCTAGAAAAATTTGGTTTTGAAATTCGAGTCTGTCCTTTAAATACTGATGGTACACTAGACTTGAATAAGCTTTCTGATATGGTTGATGATAAAACAATCTTGGTAAGCACAGCTCATGTATGTTCAGAAATTGGGGCATTAAGTGATATACCGAAAATCTCATCATTAGTCAAAACTATTAATCCAAGATGCTGCTATCATGTTGATGCAGTACAGTCTTTCGGAAAGATAAAAATAAATCTCTCAGAGTGGAGCAATGTTGACATGATGTCCTTCAGCAGCCACAAAATACATGGTCCTAAAGGCATTGGAGCATTATATATAAAACATCAATTAAATATTGATCCATTGATATCCGGTTCCTTAAATGCAGGATTAAGAGCAGGAACTATAAATACTTCAGGAGTATGCGGTTTTTCCAAAGCAGCTGAAATTATATGTAAAGATATGGCAATAAATTATGACAGGATTAGCAGTTTGAAACAATATATGATTGAT
>JAAYBX010000091.1 GCA_012729955.1 Clostridiaceae bacterium | reverse complement strand
TGGCCTATTTATACTTGATGATACTTTTTACAGTTCCAGCGGAGGGATATTTAAATAACAAAAAAGCCGTAACGTTGTGTAAAAGTTACGGCCTTTTAGTGGAAATTCAGATCATTGATATCCTCTTGTATTATAATCATTGCATATATAGTTCATTGCTGTAGAAAGCTTATGGACATATACGAAAGGCCCTACGAAGATAATCGACCCTAAAATGCTCCACAACCAGAATGTGTTTGCATTAAACTGGTAATTAATACTTCTGTGAGCAAGAGCCCAGCCTGTACGATCACTTATTCTGTGCATCCAGACTAATCCTGCTATTCCCAATGTGAATGGTGCTACTAACATTAGAAGAACAAAATTCATTGTTTTTTTACCATCATACCTGGAATTAATAGTGTTCAGATCTCTTCCGACGCAATAGAAATATACCAAACTGTATATTCCGAATGTGATTATGGTGAAGAGAATAAATCTTCCTAGACTTCTGTTGGTTTTTAGCGGTGTCCCGTACATTTTATCTACCCCCTTGAAAAATTTTTACTTTGCCACTGCTTTATATTAAAAGTATACTTTTATAAAAAACAGGTGTCAATGAATTTACAGTTAAACTTCAGCTATAATCCCAATCTTTTCAAAGAATGGATAAAATACAGCATCGTTGACGAATACCAGTTGCCGCAGGTGGAGGGTTCTCCAGTAATGGGGTGAAGCTCCTGCCCGAAATTAAGTTTATCAGTAAGACACCATGCGCTTACCCATCTTTTCATATTTTCTTCAAGCTGCTCAGAAAATCCGTATTTATCCATCCATCTCAATGTCCGAAGTGCTACAAGTCCCTGCGAATAAAAACCCCATGAATTACCAGGAAGATTCTGTTGCCATAAAGGATCAGAAATTGATACTGCAGGGTACGGATAGTTAGTTTTAAATTCCTGTGGATTATCAAGATATTTATAGAATATTCTTTTTGCTGTATCCATATCAAGCACGCTTTCACAGAACAGGTTTGTAATGGATATGGATCTGCATTTTACTTTATTACCATTTCTGTCGATATCATAGAAAAAATCATCCTCTTCATCATAACAGATTTCCATTATTTTTTTCTTTACTTCATGTGCAGCTTGTTTCCATGTATGAGCTTCTTCATCAAGGTTCAGTTTTCCTGCCATTACAGCAAGAGCTGTCTTTGAACCGTAAAAAACAGCATTCATGTCAGGGGTTATGTAGGGAAGCGATTCATCATCATGTGGATAATCCTTTGCATCCTCAGAGAAATTCCCTTTATGCTTAATATTTTTAAATCTTCCGCTGTTGTCATGGCCAGTGTCAAATCCGCAAAACATTTCGATAAGGCCTGTCTTCATAGTCATTCTGTTAGCAGTAAGCCAGCTGTCCCATTTTTTGCATTTCTCATAACATTCCTTGAGAAGATTCATATCATTATTCTGTATACATGTCTCAAGGCATAATCTAGCAAAGGATACGCATTCCTGTGTCTGACTGTATCCTACAAGATTCTTAAAACCGGTTTTTTTGTCTGGGTCTATAACATAGCAGGGAAACTGTCCGTCGGGTTTCTGCCTGTCAAGGAAAAGCCGGATCTGATTTATAGATATGGTCGGATCAGATTTATCATAATTTACCCAGCTGACTGCATCATATACATGCTCCAGCCATACACCAGGATATGTGTTGGATATGAGAAAGATATTTCCTTTTGAACCAGCCATTTTTTTCAGATGGTAAGTATGAATCCTGTCAAGGACCAGTTCTTTCTTTTCTTGAATTAATTGCTTTGAAGGCATTTGTATTTGCATATTTACTTATCCTCATCCTGCAGCTTTCTTATTCTTTTAGCCATTATTATATCAGGCTTACCTAATCCGTTTGCATCAGGTATCACTCCGGTTATCTTATATCCGTTTTTTACATAAAACTCAAAAGGGTGTTTTCTTATATTTGTTATATCTCTTATCTTCTCGAACATATTATCATAAAGGTCGGTTCCTGAAAGGGAAGTCCTGTCAAATTCGTCATCAGTGCCAAGATATATAGTGATTCCGCCTTCTTCTGCTACTGCTTCTTCTAATGCTTTTAAAAGAAATGTACCGATTCCTTTACATTGACAGTCTTCTTTTACAACAATGGGATGCAGCTCCCATCCGGTATTCCCATACTGAGGTATCGCACCTATAAAACCTAATAACGAGTTTTTGTCAAATGCGCCAATTAGTATCCTTTCAGACGATGTAAGCAGCTCTGTCTCTTCATCAGCACAATCTGAATATGAATGGGGAAATGCTTCTATAAGCATTTCCTTTAGCTGATCCAGTATATCTTTTTCTTGTTTTTCAATTCTTCTTATTTCCATGACAGTCTCTCAATGTATTTATCATCCTTGCAGGATATTTTGCCGTCTTTTACCTGTATTTTGTATTCAGTTTTTCCATCTGTAATCGTATACTCTGCATCTTTTCCATATGACTCTATTTTCTCAATGGGGAAAATGCTCTCTTCAGTGTTTATAGCATTATCCTTTTTGTAAGCCAGTATAGAACCGTTTTTAATGAATATAGGTATAGTGTAAATATCTACAGCAACTTCAATCCAGCTGCCTTGCGATTTTATTCTTCTCTTTGTCCAGTAATCAAACCAGATTCCTTTTGGCAGATATACCTTTCTTTTCTTTGTTTTTTCCATGGATTCAAGTACAGGAGCTACCAATATAGACCTTCCGAACATATACTGGTCTTCAATGGAATATGTGTTTATATCATCCTCAGCTTCCAGTACCATTGCTTTCATCATTGGTACTGCATTCTTCGCGCAGTAATTAGCTTCCGTAACTATATATGGCAGCAGGCTGTATCTTAAATCAGCGAACTTTTTAAATATCCTATTCGCTTCCTCACCGAATGACCAGGGCTCCCTGCTATTGGTATTTCCTCCTCCATGGCACCTTGAGTGGCTGGAAAACAGTCCCATCTGTGCCCAGCGTATATACAGCTCCGGTGTAGGCCTGCCAATAAATCCGCCAATATCGTGAGAGTAAAAAATAAATCCGCTAAGCCCTATAGAAAGAGCACCCCTAAGAGTCCCTTGCAAGCCTTCAAATGTGCACTGGCTGTCTCCGCCCCAGTGAAGCGGGTATCTCTGGCTGCCTGCAGTCCCGGAACGTGCCCAGACGATATTATCTCCAGATACTTCCTTGCATGCGTTGAATATGACGCAGTTATATGCAAGTGAATAAAGATTGTGAAATCTGCTTCCGGAAATGTTCATATACTTAGCTTCTTCAGGTATGCCTTCTCCGAAGTCCGTCTTGATTGCTGATATCCCTGTTCTTATAACATCCTTAATCTGGTCTGCATACCATCTGCATGCTTCAGGATTGGAAAAATCTATAATCGCATCATTTTTCCATGAACCAGGCAAATCATTAGTATGCCTGAATATGTTATTATCTTTATCGAGTGCAAGATATCCTTTCTCCTTTGCTTCTACATAATTTACATTATCTTCGCGCGGAGGTATAAAGTTGTACTGCCATGCGGATATTTTGAAACCCATATTGTTCAGTTTCGATATATTTTCTTTAGGATCTGGAAAACGCTCTTTTGAGAATCTTAAATCACAGTTCCAATCATCCTTAAACCATGCCGTATCCAGATGTAATACATCGCAAGGTATATTATTTTTCCGGATATTATTGGCGACATCAAATACTATATCCCAGTTCATATAACTATTGCGGCTCATCCATAATCCGAAGCTCCAGATAGGAGGTACAGGAGAGAATCCTGTTAGAGAGCAGTAATTAAATATTACTTCAGACATGCTTTTGCCAGTTATAATGAAATAGTCCATTACTGGCTCAGCTGTTCCGAACGATAATGTTGATGCTTCCTTTGTAGCTATATCCCACTGGGTTTTGGCGGAACTGTTTAAAAATATACCGTATTTTGCTGTCGATACAATAAAAGGTACGTTCACATATGTTCTTCTGCTGGATGTGCCTATAGCATCTTTATTCCAGAAATCTGTTACTGCTCCTTTTCTTGCGACATGATCGAATCTTTCTCCAAGGCCGTAAATCTGCTCTTTTGAAGCTATTTCAAAGGAGTCGAATGAAGATGTTGTCCTACCGTCATTACCTATTGCCATTCCTGTAGAGTCAGCAGGCATAATGCAGTATCTTGCTTGCTTTGTGATAAATTCACCTTTTGAATCAAGAACTGTTAAAATTGCTGTGCTTTTTTCAATTGTGATTAGTATTTTTTTCGTCTTTAAAAATATATTCTTATCATCTTCAGCAACGCTAAAGCGTATTTTGTCTGGTTTGTCCTTTATAAGCATCCTTTGTTCCGGTGGAAGTTTGATTTCTTCTTCTTTTACAACAGATAAACCGTATCGTATTCTTAATGTATCTTGAGTCCAGACATCAATACGGACATGCATATCAACTGGTTTCTCGTTTTTCTGTTTTACCAGCTGGTTCATGACTGTCTCATGTGTCATAACTTTTCTATTTATGTACTTGTCAGCAGAAATGACATATTTCAATCCGGTTCTGGTTTTTTTAAACGAACTTACACTGGAAGCTTTTATAAATCCTATCATATCTGATGAATAGAAATGCTCGAGGTTCTTATCATATGAATTAATGCTGACAGGACCAGATGCTTTTGGGTCTGCATCTTCAATAAACTGCGGGAATATCTCTTTTGTTATTTTCATAATGCCCTCCAGATTTAAAGAAAGTATAACACAAGTTAAATATATCTGAAATCTTTCACAGCATCGAATAGTGCGGTTATATTTTCGACTGAAGTATCGCCCTGAACCTGATGGGAAGGAGATACTATAAAACCGCCATTTTTCCCTAGTATTGAAATTATCCTCTGTGTTTCTTTATAGACTTCTGCTGGAGATGCATTTGGCAGAAGCTCTACCTCATCTATAGCTCCATGAAAGGATATCCTGTCAGCAAATTTTTCAGATAAGTATTCTGGCTGCATGTTTTTTGCAGTAACCTGGATGGGATCCAGAATATCCACGCCTATTTCAATAAGGTCATCTATGACCTGGGATACAGAGCCACATGAATGGTAGAATGTGCCAAGCCCCATTTTTTTGAAAGGCTCTACAAGGCATGCAGTGTGTGGTTTAATAATTTCCCTCCATACATCTGGACTGAGCATTAAACATTCCTGACCTCCGATATCTCCTCCTGAACCGATTATATCTATTTCTCCTTCAGCAGCATCAATTACTCTTAAAGCTCTTTGGTAATAATATTCACCTACTTTTGTACAAATAGCATTCACAATATCAGGATTTTCATACAGATCGACTAAAAATTGTTCCATGCCTCTCATGTACCAGGGAGTTTCGAATGTTCCTCCTGCAAAAAACATTATAGCCCGATCATCAGTTTTCTTATGCGCTTTTATAATCCCTTTAATTTCTGAATAATCCCACCAGTCTAAGCTAGGCCAGCTGTATTCATATACCTCCTCAGCTGTTTTGCAGTTAGCTAGAGGATGTTCGGAAAATTCGTAATATGTGTTGTATTTGTTCTTTGCTGCTTTCATAACACATCCGAAAATATCGGTACCTTCACCGCCAAGAGTGGGTGTAGAGCGTTCTCTGGGGCCTATGAAAGGTAAGGACCCTGCAGTAATCCACCTCATGTCAACATCAAGCTTATCAAGAACATCCTCAGGTTTATCGACATGAAAATATCTGAATAATGCTTCCCATACTTCAGGAGTGCATCTTAAATCACATGCAGGCCTGTCTGCTTTTTCTCTTTTCAAAGCTTTCATTACTCTCTCTTTACTTGTCATATTATTCACTCCTCGTCTATATTTTAATAAAAACAAGGGAAAAAGTATATATTTTGAGTACAATATAGGAAGGAGGTATGTATGGAATCACAAATTTTAATACATCCGGATGAACTGTCACATGAGTGGGTTGACAGAGCAAGAGTAAATGGTATTGATGTGATCGGTATTCATCCTGTCGGAGGATACAAGGCTTGCCAGAGTTTAAAGGATCTGGTAGATAAATTCGTCGACCATAAGTTTACGAAACTTATAGATTATGCTTTGAATAATAACGTAAAAATAGAGTATGAGATGCATGCCGCTTCATATCTGATGCCAAGAGAACTATTTGATACACACCCAGAATATTTCAGGATTGATGAAACAGGGAAGCGTAACAGTGATAAGAATTTTTGTGTGTCAAATTCTGAAGCACTTTCAATTGTAAGTAAAGCAGCAGTTGAAT
Source organism: Clostridiaceae bacterium (assembly GCA_012729955.1). Lineage (GTDB taxonomy): Bacteria > Bacillota > Clostridia > DUPQ01 > DUPQ01 > DUPQ01. Next base: position 3,611 of record JAAYBX010000091.1, on the reverse strand, counting down.
TAGTATCAAAACTGTATAAAAGCACTGACAGATACTATTTCTGGATGGATGATGTGAAAAACAAGAAATGTATGTGTGAAAAGTGTAAAGACCTTTCCATGTCTGACCAGCAGATGGTATATCTAAATACGATACTGAAGCAGATACAGAAAAACAATCCTGATGCAAAGATGGCATATCTTGCATATTTTGACTGCATAGAACCACCTGAAAAGATTAAACCGATTAGCGGAGTGTTCTTTGAATATGCTCCGATGGAGAAATATACTTTAAGTACTGAAGATCAGTTAATAACAGGCATCGACGAAGCTTTGAATATTCCAAAACTGTTTTCAGTATTTGGAAAACGCAATTCAAAGGTACTTGAATACTGGCTGGATAATTCCATGTTCTCAGACTGGAAAAAACCGGAAAAGAAATTCGTACCTGATGAAGTTATGATAAGAGAGGATATAGATAAATATCACACGCTTGGATTTGAGTATATATCCAGTTTCGCATGCTATTTAGGATCTGAATATGTTAAGCTGTACGGCAAGCCTGATATCTCGCCTTTCTATAATTCAATTAATAGTTATAAAGAATAGTAAAAAGGGAAGACTATAAATCAATCACAACAGGTTTTGATTTGGATATCTCAACAATAATATTACCATCTATCTTGATCTGGTCTTCTGCGTCACATTTTACATTGATACATAATCTTGTCTGATATTTCTCTTCAATCCCCATATACTCGAAATAGTAGGAAGATTTTTCATCTGTTTCCTCTTTTACAATTCTGCTTAACGAACCGGATCCCCATATCCATTTAAAATCATAAGTACCTGCAGGAATATCTTTTCCAATAACATACAATCCGTTTGGAAGCTGGTTTTTGCCAAGAACAGGCAATTGGTTCTTGTTATTTTGAAAGTCTTTTTGTACTATCGCCTCCTTGGGTTTTTCATTTGCTTTAGAATCGTTACTTATCTGAAGTAACTTATCGCATATGGCTGTACCGCTCTCAGCTTTAATGATTTTTGCACTGCCATCTTTAAATTTAATATTAAATGAATATTCAGAACCTGCTGGTTCGATTGACTGCATGGTTATAGCTCTTCCGGATCTTTTTTCCGAACCAAAGGAATAACCGATATTGGATCTGTTGCTGTAAAGCTGCGTTGTTTCCAAAACAGTAACAGATTTTATATTGTCATAATCGATATCTGCTTCAAATATCCTGCTTAAAATTCCCATATTATTACCTGTCCTAGTATTTATGGGATAATAATAACACAAATACAGGAATGAGAAAAGAACACATATAGTTTCTTCTGTAATTGCTGAACGAAAAAGATGCAATACTTAATTTAGATTATGATTATTTGTGTTAGTCTGACTGTATAAAATCTCATTCTTTATGATGGTTAAGAGATCGTTGATATCATTGCTTTCCATATTTTGAAAACAAAAGTTGTTGCAAATAAACCGACACTTTGTATATTCTTTGCTTTGATAAGTAAAAGTATATTTCTTACCCTCACACTTGGATGAGCAATTACCGCAATTAGCAGCCTCTAAAATCTGTTTTCTAATATTTTCACTAAAATTATCTAGTCTTTCTAAGGTACTTCTTTCGTCAATGCGCACTTGAATACTTGCACCATCATGTCCCATACCCTTGTTGTTAATTATAACGGTTTCAGCATTTTTCTTAATATAGAATAATATACGATAAGTCCCTTTCATACATGGCTGATAATATTGTTTTACCTTAACAGGCAATCCATGCTCAATAAAACATTTAACGATCTTGCGAGTTACTTCTTTTTCCTCTTCAGTATTAAATGTATTTATAACTGTATCCAATAACTCAGGGGTAATATCAATTACTTCCATTGCTTTTGACATAATAAGCATCCTTTCAGATTTCTTTTATAAACAATATTTCATTAGGATTTATTGTAATAGTAAATGCATTACCATGCAACTCAAATATTTTTTCAAGATTGCGGATATTGTCTATAATATAGACCTGAAACCTGCCAGTCTTCGACAATTCAATATTGATTTCTTTTGTGGCATCCATGTTATAAGCTGAGATAATCATTCTTATCAAATTGTCTTTTATTGCAGCAAGAGCATAAATGTTTTCCTCATCAGAAATGCAGTCTATTTGATTATCACATGAGTAAATTTCAGAATATGCCATAAATGCATAATATGTTTTTAAAGGTTCAAGGTAGTCACTGTCAAAAAGCCCGTTATATTCCTTTCTCACTCGTGCGTCATAATACATCAGCATATCTACTATATTGCTGTTCTGACAAGAGCAGAAAACCGCAATAGTATAAGCCGCACCTTTTAATCCTTTAATAACAGAAATACTGTTTCTGAAAGGTACTTTATGCCAGCCTTCCATATAATTATACTCATCCAGTATGCTCTCTGTTTCTATAAAACCGTATTTATCCAGCATATTGCGGATTCTGATAGCTTTAGCAACCATATCCTCCGGGCTGATGCTATAAATGTGCCACGAAAAGAAATCCAGCGGAGCTTTTAGCTGATGCAAGAATTCTTCTGCCCAATCTTCTCTGTATGCTAAAGCAGGACCACCTATTTTTATTTTTGGAAATTTATTTTTTAAATAGGTTGCCACAACATGATAAAATTCAAAGAAATTAAGTTTTGTACCGCCCCAGGTGCGTTTGTTTAGCGAATCATCTTCATCTAAATCAGGCTCATTCCAAATTTCCCAGTATTTAATGTCCATCTTGTAACCATTTGCCCAACCTTCATTGTAATGAAGAATGATATGTTCGCAGACTTTCGCCCATTTTAAAAAATCAGACGGCATAATTGTGCCATACTTTTTTGCCCAGTGCTCGATACTGGAGCCTAGTCTGTAAAAAACTTCTGCTCCCATTTCAAGTGCATTTTGCATGTATATATCCGTAAGTGTAAAATCGTATGCGCATTCATCATCAGCAGAACGTGAAAAATCAGTAAATATGCAATGGACATCCACTAGATGCTGCGAGCCGTATTCCTCAGTCAGGCTTGCATCATGATTTCGAATATATGGAATTTTAAGCTCTTTAAATAGGTCATAATTCCCATGCCGCCCTTTCTCGCCATAAGGCCCGTTATTAACCGCATTCATAGGCTTCAGTATGCCAATATTGCTTACATGATTGACTTGTATCATGGTATTCTCCGATGCATAATTCAGATTTCGTAATTATACCATGCCAGGGTAAATTAGAACATATTTTACATCATTTTCCTACTCTTTTTTCTCTTATCTCTTCACTGAAAAGCCGTGGAGGGAGACGAGAGAAGAGAGAAGAACGAAGAGTGAATAGTGAAGAGAAAAAAAGAACACCGTATGGTGTTCTTCTGGTGGAGAGAGATGGATTCGAACCATCGAAATCGTAGATAACAGATTTACAGTCTGCCCCCTTTGGCCACTCGGGAACCTCTCCGTACTGTTTTAAACTGGCGACCTGGATGGGGCTCGAACCCACGACCTCCAGCGTGACAGGCTGGCATTCTAACCAGCTGAACTACCAGGCCAGCTTGGTGACCCTTAGGGGACTCGAACCCCTGTTACCGCCGTGAAAGGG
>JAAYBX010000008.1 GCA_012729955.1 Clostridiaceae bacterium | reverse complement strand
TATTTCGAAAAGCTTCTTTTTTAGCAAATCCCTTATCTGCAGCGGATCAGTAATATTGTTTATTTTAACTTCCTGCTTTAACTGCTCAATAATCTGCATTACTGTATTTATCGCTATATCACTTTCAATTAAAACTTCCTCCAGCTGTTCGAATAACTCTTCATCAATCTTACGAAATGAAGCTAACAGCTTGTCTATCTGTTTTATAAATTTTTCTTTTGTTTTATTTAAACCTTCTTTTAACCTTTGAAAAAAACTCATATTATTCAGTTATCTGCATGGAAACGACTTTTGTTATGCCGTGCTCCTGCATAGTCACTCCATAAATTGAATCGGAATTCTCCATGGTCCCCTTTCTGTGTGTAATAAGCACGAATTGTGTTTTTTCTTTGTGATCATTAAGATAATTACAATATTTAAGGACATTGTTATCATCAAGGGATGTGTCGATTTCATCAAATATGCAGAATGGAGACGGGTTAAGTTTTAACATAGCGAAAATTAAGGCAATCGCAGTGAAAGCTTTTTCACCTCCGGACAAAAGCATCATATTCTGAAGTTTCTTTCCTGGTGGTTGCGCAATGACTTCAATACCGCATTCCAGAATATCTGATTCATCAGTAAGCTCAAGTCTTGCCTGACCACCGTCAAACAGTTTTACAAAGATTTCATTAAAATTTTCATTAATTATGATAAATTTCTCTTTAAAGAGTCTTTTCATTACTATATTCATTTCATTAACTGTTTTATACAGATCTTCTTTTGATTTCTCTATGTCATCTTTTTGTGATATGAAAAATCTGTGTCTTTCATTTGTTTTAGCATAATCTTCAATAGAATCGATATTTACAGGACCCAGTTGCTTTATTATATTTCTTGCATATGTGATTTCTTTTCTGGCTTCTGTTATATTTTCTATCTCTCCATGTTTCTGTAATGCTTCATTGTGTGTTAAATTGTATTCATCCCACATACGTTCCTTCATAGCAGTCATCTCAGCATCCGTTTTTGCTTTTACTACTTCAATTGAAGATATTTTATTGGAAAGAAGCATTATTTCTTTATTGGCTTCTGTAATGCTTTGAATATAATTTTCATTCTCAGCTGTCAGTTTCTTCCTTTTCTCCTGCACCTCATGTATTTTTTTATTCTTTTCTTCTTGAATTTTCTCAGGATTGCTAATTGTTTTTGATTTATCCTGTATCTGTTTTTGAAGGTCATTCTTTATTTCATTAAGCTGGTCATTCCTTTTGATCAAAACATTTCGCTTAACAGTAAGAGCTTGTTTTTCAAAACCTATCCTGATTAAAGATTCATCATTATTTTTCAAGCTTTCTTCAATAGAGTTTACAGATACTTTTAAATCTGATATATCTAGATATATATTATCTCTCTTTACGGATTCCTCCTTATGAGCTTCTTCATACTCGCTAATCCTAAGTTTATCATTCTCAATCTGATTGCTTAAATTATTTATTTTATCATTCAGTATGTTTATCTTTTCATCATAACTGTCATACTTATCCAAAAGATCTTTCTTTCTGTTTTTTGTGTTATTCAGGGTATTTAAATTATTCCTATATGCCTCATCAAGTGAAGACATGGAAGACTCGAGTTTTGCTATAAGCATATTGCTTTCATTAATTCTTTTTTCCATATCCTCAATTTCAGAAGATACAGATATTGCCTGCTTTGATATAGAGTCGCTTTTTAAAATTGACTGCTCAAGTTTCTCCTTATGCTCAGCTATTTCATGTTCCAGCTTGTCAAGCTGCTTATGTCTGCCAAGTAATCCTATTTTGCTGAAATTCTGAGTACCGCCGGTAATAGAGCCGCCTGTATTAAAAAATTCCCCTGTCAGCGTTACAATCTTATATCTGCTCTGAGTCTTTCTAGATATCAATACGGCATTATCATAGGTGTCTACCACTACTATTTTACCAAGCAGATTCTTTGCGATATTTTCATACTTTTTGTCATACTCCAGTAGTTTATAGGCAACATCAATTACACCGTTAAAAGAAAGTATTTCACTTTCTTCTCTTTTGTCAAACTGATTAGGCCTGACTGATGTTACAGGAAGAAAAGTCACTCGTCCAAGCTTGTTTGCTTTTAAATAACTGATAGCGGTCTTTGCAGACTCTTCATCTTCAACGACAACATTCTGAATATTTCCTCCCAATGCTGCCTCTATAGCAGTGTTATATATTTCTTCTGTACCCATTAGATTAGCGACAACATCGATTATTCCGTCAAGTGCTTTATTTTCCAATACAGCCTTAACATCCTGTTTGTATCCATGCATCTGCTTTTCCATATCATATATGAGTTTGTAGTTACTTTGAAGTATCTCGATATTAGTCTTCATATTCTGCTCTGAAGATTTAGCTTGCTCTATCTGCTTTTGCAACAGAGCATAATTAGTCTTACTTTCGTCTCTTTTTGATGTAAGTTCATCTTTTTGCTTTTTTGTAATACTATTCTTTTTTTGATTTTCCTGCTTTGCAAGAAGTATTGAATCATTTTCCAGAATTGTCCTTGTTATATTTGAGTCCAGCATCTCCAGCTGTGTTTTCACTGCATTCTTTTCATTAATTACATTGTTCACTTCAAGCTTATTTTCAGAAGTCTCTTCAATATGTTTCATTAATGCTGCCTTGACGGTTTCCAATAACTTTTCGCTTCCACTAAGCGAAGATGTTATATTTTCTGCTTCCATTGTCATTAAATCAAGTTTTTCTTTATAACTTGCATATTGTTTATCCAGATACTTCCTTCTATCTTCTTTGGTAAGATAATCTTTAGACAGCTCTTTTTCTCTTAGTTCATATTCCTCGATTTCTTTCTTGTTTTTTATCTGCTCATTTATTGCATTTGCCAGTCTTTCATTACATAGTATAATGTCATGTCTAGATGCTTCCAGTTCTCTTAAAAAAGAATTCAGTTCGTCCTTGAGTTTTTGTTCTTCTTCCTCATACTGATTTATAATTACATTACTGTCTTTATTTTCCTGTCTTATACTTTCAAGCTCCTGCTCTTTTGTCTTTATATCTTCTGATAATAACTGAATATCCTGTTCATACTTCAAAATTCTTTTCTGGTACATTTCGAGATTATTCAAATACAGTCCTACTTCATTTACTTTCAATATCTCATATACCCTTAAATATTCCTTTGCTTTATCAGCTTGTATTCTTAATGGTTCCAACTGGTTTTCTATTTCAACAGTAATATCGTTTATTCTAACAAGATTTTCTTCTGTACTTGCAAGTTTACGTAAAGCTTCCAGCTTTTTCTGTTTATATTTCATTATTCCAGCAGCTTCTTCAAAAATACCTCTTCTCTCAACGCTGTTGCTATCAATAATGTCTTTGACTTCATTCTGCCCAACAATAGAGTATCCCTCTTTACCTACACCAGTATCAAAAAACAACATCTGAATATCTTTTAAACGGCAATTTTTATCATTAATTGAATATTCTGATTCTCCGGAACGATAAAGTCTTCTGGTTATCTTAACATCCTCAAAATCTACAGCAAGATCTTTGTCTTTATTATCAAAGTAAAGAGAAGCTTCTGCAAATCCTACAGGTTTCCTATATTGAGTTCCAGAAAAAATCATGTCACTCATATTGATACCCCGAAGCTGTTTTGAGCTTTGTGAACCTAAAACCCATCTTATTGCATCAGCAATATTGCTTTTTCCGCTTCCGTTAGGACCTACTATTGCGGTTATACCTTTATTGAATTCAAGCACTGTCCTTGTTGCAAAGGACTTGAATCCCTGCAATTCCACTTTTTTAAGAATCATGATTATCTAAACCTTTTTTTTCAATATTATTCAAAGCATCTTTTGCTGCGGCTTGCTGTGCTTCCTTTTTTGTCTTGCCTTTTCCTTTCCCATATGGCATTCCCATAACCAATGCTTCAACTACGAATGTTTTGTCATGAGGTGGGCCTTTTTCTTCCTTAACCAGATATTTCGGTTCTTCTTGATACTGGGATTGCACTAAATGCTGTAACTTGGTCTTGTGATCATTATTGTCTCCTGATTTAATATATTCTACAATAAATTCATTTAAATTGGAAATAATAAAAGGTTTTACATAACTAAACCCTGAATCAAGATATATCGCTCCGATTACTGACTCAAATGCATCTGCTATAACTGACTTATTTGCATTTACTTTTGAACCTACAGCTGAAAATCCGACTAGTATATGTCTGTCTATTCCAAGCCTCTTACATACTTTTGATAAAGATTCCTCACAGACAGCATATGCTCTTGTAACTGTCATTTCACCTTCCTGAAGATAATTATGGGTTTTAAATAAAAAATCGCTAATAACTACAGAAAGAACTGAATCACCTAAGAACTCCAGTTTTTCATAATTCTCATTTTTATCATATGAGCTGTGTTTTAATGCAGTAGACAGCAGAGATTTGTTTTTAAAAGTATATCCTATAGCTTTTTCTACTGATGCTATTGACTTATCGCTAATGTTTTTTTCCATTTCATCCAATTTTCGAAACAAGCATATCACCCAAAAATCTGAGTATGCGATTAGGTGCTGGCAGCTAACCTTATTTTCTTAGGATTTTCAAATCCAAAGAAAATAAGGCTATTGAAAATAGCCTTTTTTTGCTTATCTGTTGTTTTCTATGAAATTTACAGCATCAGCAACAGTAGAAATATTCTCTGCCTCTGTATCGGGTATTGTAATTTTAAACTGATCTTCCATAGACATTATTAACTCTACTATGTCTAGTGAATCCGCTCCAAGATCCTCAATAAATGAAGATTCCATTGTTATGCTGTCAGCATCCACACCCAATTGTTCTACGATAATCGCTTTTACTTTCTCAAATACCATTTTATCCTCCCGTCTGTACGATGGATGTATTTATAATATTCTATTATTATTCCATCGTCAATATCTCTATTTTATATTAAAACGCATATTGCGCTTAACACACAGCTTTCTTTATATTCCCAACAATATCATTCTCTGCAAGCGATACAGTCTTCAAAATCACATTCATGATTGTTTTTGCTTTTGAGTTTCCATGCGACTTTATTATCAATCCGTTTACGCCTAATATTGGAGCTCCTCCCATAATGTCGGGATTTAAATTAGCTTTAAATTTCTTCATATCGCTTCTCATTATCAATGCTGCCAATTTATGAAGTATATCAACCTTGAAAACAGCTTTCATCTTATTGAAGATATATGATGAGGTACCCTCAAGCAGTTTAAGGGAAACATTTCCTGTAAATCCATCCGTAACAATAACATCGACGAGGCCTTCGACAATACCATTACCTTCTATATTTCCATAATAGTTTAAACCCGACTGCTTTAAAAGAATGTTCGCTTGTTTTGTTTCCACACTTCCTTTATTGTCTTCTGTCCCGATATTCAATAAACCAACTAAGGGATTTTCACAGTTTGCAACAATTTTCATATATTCACATCCGAATTTAGCAAACTGAACGTAGCTTTCTGCTCTAAGATTGGAATTAAGGCCTGCATCAATAAGTAAAGCGAATTTATTTCCTGAAGGGACTAGTGCTCCTAATGCTGGACGTATTACACTGTCTATCCTCCCTGTTATAAGTAATGATCCGGCTAGCAGAGCTCCCGAATTGCCTGCAGATATAACAGCATCACCAAAACCCTGGCACTGCATGGTCAGAGCTTTTATCATTGACGAATCTTTTTTGTTTTTTACAGCATAAGTAGGAATATCTGTAGAAAGAATAACCTCCTGGCAATGCTCTATTCTTATCCTGGAACGATCATGCTTGTGTTCTTCTAATATTTTTCCAATTATGTTACAGTCTCCAAATAGAGTAATATCAAAACCGTCTTTCTTCCTTATTGCATCCAGACACCCTATTATTACAGCCTGAGGCGCATTATCACCACCCATAGCATCTACTAGTATATTCACATAAAACCTCTCATTAAATTGAAACTAAAATAAATTTACTGCGAAAAATTTCTTTTTCATCTCTAAAAACAAATACCCATACAAAAAAGTTATTCATCCTTATTTGAGTTACTTTGGCTTTTGCTGTAAGTTTTTCATTAGCATACACAGGTTCCTTATATTTTATATTCGCTACACCTACCAGAGAAACTTCCGCATTTATGACTGAAATAGCTACTGATTCTGCAAATGAATAAAGATACTGGCCTCTCACAATGTTTGTTTTTTTAAAAACCATATCTGCCGTTGTAACAAATTCTGCTGATCCGCCTTCATTAAGCTTTAAATCTGTTATTGTACCCACTATATCTTCAGGTGCAAGCGATCTTACTGTATCTTTAATTCTTTCACGTACTTCCTTTATTCCAAGCTCATTCCTGTAATTTCTGATACATGGCACACTGACACCCAAAGAACCTGCAAGCTGATTATCATTCATATATGGGTTTTCAGAAAGCAATACCTTCAAATCGTCGAGTTTCTTAAGTTTTTTTAATGTCGCTTTTGTCATGCTTTCTCTTTTCTATAAATTTATCACCTGATAACAAATTTATATCAGTATATTCCATCATACCTGATTTGTAAAGAGAAAACGCAGTAAAATTACATACTGACACTCATTTTTTAATCTTTTATAAATTTTAATGAAGCTCTCACATATATTATTCCTGAATACACTGTAGCTATCAAAGCCAATGCATACACAACCTGTGGTATATACCATAAGTCGATATAATAAGCGGTAAGATATATGCATATGCTTATAATCTGAAGATTTGTTTTGATCTTGCCGAAGATATTAGCAGCAATCACTTCACCCTTCTGACTTACAACAAGTCTTAGTCCGTCAACAATCAGATCTCTGGCAATAATTATAACCACAGTATATGCAGCTATTTCTACTCTTTGTACCATAATAACCAATGCGCTTGTAATAAGGATTTTATCTGCAATGGGATCAATAAACTTTCCGAGATTTGTTACAAGTTTTAATTTTCTTGCATAATAACCATCTAAAAGATCAGTTATAGAAGCAACGATAAAAATAACTAATGCAATTAATGTTCCATACTCCTGATGAAAAGTAAAAAAAGGCTCATTTAACCATACTGGAGTGGGAATAGCAAAAATAATGAAAAAAGGAATCATTACTATTCTGGCCATTGTAAGCCTGTTCGCAATATTCATTAAACAACCTCCGCAATCAGTGAATCATCATCCTTAGCGACAATTACAGCATTAACCATATCCATAACAGATAGCGGCTCTTTGCTGGACACATATATGACAGGGTCAATTTCATATGCCTCAGCATAAGACCTGCCTATATAAAACAAGCCATCATCAGAAATACCTTGTATAATTATACTATAAACCATACCAATCCTGTCATCATTTTTACTCTGGAGTATATTATACTGTATCTTTTCAACTTCCTTACGTCTTTGAATTTTTATCTTTTTAGGTATCTGTCCTTTTAATTTGTATGCTGGTGTACCTGTTTCCCTGCAGTATTCAAAGAAACCGGCTCTGTCAAATCTGCTCTTTTTAATGAACTCACATAAATTTTCGAAGTCTTCCTCCGTCTCCTGCGGAAACCCAACTATGAATGTAGTTCTTAATACTATATCTGGAATATTTGAACGCAATTTATCTATTAATTCCGTATATCGTGCATTAGTCCCAGTACGGCCCATCAGTTTTAAAATCCTATCTGACGAATGCTGTAAAGGCATATCTATATAATGCAATATTTTACTGCTGTTTTTAATCATACTGATTAATTCATCAGAAATGAGCTCTGGGTAGCAGTAAAGGAGCCTTATCCATTTCAAAGGCTTTATAGTCTCAAGCTTCTTTAAGAGCAGATGAAGTGAAGGTTTTCCATAAATATCATTTCCGTAAGCAGTCGTATCCTGAGCTACTAATGTAATCTCCTTTATTCCTTGATCAGAACAAAGCTTCTCAACTTCTTTGTATATATCCTCGATATTTCTGCTTCTGAATCTTCCTCGTATAGAAGGAATAGTGCAATAGGTGCATCTGTTGTCACACCCTTCAGAAATTTTCACATATGTGCTAGCAGTATTATCTGACAGAATCCTTTCTTTGTTCATAAAATCAACAGCAGATTTCGGACCGCATATTATAGTTTTTTCTGTCATGCTTAAAACTGATGCAATATCATTATATCCGTCTATTCCGACACATACATCCACTTCCGGGATTGAATCAAAAATCTGCTCTTTGTATCTTTCAACAAGGCAACCAGTAACGATGATTTTTTTCAGTATACCTTTTTCTTTATATTTAGCAGTCTCCAGTATAACGTCGATTGCTTCCTTTACTGCAGGTTCAATAAAAGAACATGTATTGATTATTACGGCATCTGCTTCTTCTATTTTATCTGTAAAAACATATCCGTTATCCGATAGTGATTTTGCCATTATCTCACTATCCACTAGATTTTTCGGGCATCCTAATGAATTAATAAGTATCGTCTTCATATTTAATTACCTTATCCACTTCTTTTTCTGCCAATTCCTGATCAACTCCATGATAAATAAGTTTCGCTATAAGTTTTTCTCTTTTTGTATCCGATTTGAGATTTACATGTATAAATTTCTTCACAAATTCCAGATCATTGATTTTTTCATCTTTTTTTAATCGTTTAATCGTATTATTAACAGCCTTTATGCTGAATCCTTTATTAATAAGATAAGCACTGAGCCGATTTTCAGTTTTCTTCCCATTAAGAAGATAAGCTGTTGCTCTTTTAATGCATTGTGAGACTTCTGTCTTATCTCTAATATCATTTATCTCCATATCTGACATTGTTTCTTTGCTATATATATAGTTTTTAAAATATGTCTCTTCGTCAACAAAAAGCTGTGTATTATCTGAAAAAGTAAGGATAAAGTCTTTCTTTTTTGATTCCTTCTTTATAATCTTCTTTTCATCATTCATCTGCAACTGTTTCTGTTTTTGTCTCCTGTTTTTTATCCAGTTCGAATGTAGTTCTAATTACCTTTTCAATCTCCTCGGCAATATTTGGATTTTGCAAAAGGAAATCTTTAGCATTTTCGCGTCCTTGCCCTATTCTCTGCTCTTTATATGAATACCATGCTCCTGATTTCTCTATAGCCCCACACTCCACTCCTACATCAACCAGACAACCCTCCTTTGATATCCCCTGCCCGTATATTATATCAAATTCTGCTGTTTTAAAAGGAGGAGCAATTTTATTCTTAGCTATTTTTGCTTTTGTTTTGCTTCCGACAATATTCTCTCCTAATTTGATGTTATCAGCTTTTCTTACCTCGATCCTCACACTGGAGTAAAATTTTAATGCTCTCCCTCCAGGAGTAACTTCAGGATTGCCGAACATTATTCCAACTTTTTCACGTAGCTGATTAATAAATATAGCTGTTGTCTTAGATTTTGATACAACAGCAGTAAGTTTTCTTAATGCCTGGCTCATCAATCTGGCCTGAAGTCCCACATGAGCATCTCCCATCTCTCCGTCTATCTCTGCTTTTGGAACTAATGCAGCTACAGAGTCAATTACAATTACATCGAGAGCTCCGCTTCTTACTAATGCTTCACATATTTCTAAAGCCTGCTCACCTGTATCTGGCTGGCTTACTATAAGTTCATCTATATTAACTCCGAGTTTTTTTGCGTATATTGGATCTAAAGCATGTTCAGCATCAATAAATGCAGCTTCTCCGCCTGCTTTTTGCGCCTGAGCAATTACATGAAGCGCAACAGTAGTCTTACCTGAAGATTCAGGTCCGTATATTTCAATTATCCTTCCTCTTGGAACACCACCGATACCCAATGCGATATCAAGGGATATAGCACCTGTTGGTATAGATTCAACTGTCATTCCTATATTTTGGCCAAGCCTCATAACTGCCCCCTTACCGTAGGCCTTCTCAATTCCGGCTAATGATGCTTCCAATGCTTTCTTCTTATCCATATCATGCTCCTTTATCAGTCTGTATTGATTATATAAGGATATTATATATCATCTTAAATTTACATACAAGGAATATTTTTTCGTTAATACTATTATTTACCAAATATGCTCTTGATTTTTGTTTTACCCATGGCGAATAAATCGCGTGCCTGATCAGCCTTCATCAGATATGCAGACAGCATATACACGCATGCGCCTGTAATGAATTCTATCATCACCCATAATAACTGTTTAGTTTTGCCGATTTCAACAACAGTATTGCTGAATACGGCAGGTAATACATAATTATCCAGAAAGTATATGACGATTCCCATTATAAATGCGCTGAGCAGGGATTTAACTATAATGGGGGTGTTACCTTTGAAACTGTAATCTTTTATCCTTGTTTTCAGTAATAAGGCAAGATATCCCAGATTCAGAACAGATGACAATGAAAAAGCCAAAGGTACGCTGAAAATACCCATATCAGTAATTCTAAGCAAGACAAATGCTATAAAGAAATTTGATACTACACCTATAAGGCTGCCCCAGAATGGGATAATAGAGTTCTTTGTCGAGAAATATATCCTATTGACTATGGTGATGACACACTGCATTACAAGGGCAAGTGAGTACCCTATCAATAAATTCGCTGTAAGGAGAATACCGCTTCTGTTTATTGTTCCGAAATTGAACAGAAGCTGTATGACCGGTATTGCCAGTATGGATAAACCGACAGCAGATGGTATCGACAGAAATATGACAAGTCTCATAGAGGTATTGATCTTATAGATAACTTCACTGTTTTTATTGCTCTCATATACTGCTGCCAATGAGGGTAACATTGCAATCCCTATGGCTTGTCCGATTATCCCTAAAGGCATCTGCCATGTTCTGTTTACAAGTTCCAATGCAGAAACAGATCCAAGTTCAAAAAAAGATGTGAAATACGTAGAAATAATATTATTGACCTGACTAAGCATCGATGTCAGTAATGACGGTATGGCTAAAATAATCAAAAGTTTGAAATCAGGTTCCTTAAGTGAAATTATAGGTCTGTAATTATGACGAAAATGCTTGTAAGTGAATGCGAACTGGAAAAGAAAATATAAACCTGAACATATTACGATACCAAGCACGACTTTATCGATCCCGTAATTATCTGCTGGGTTACTGTTACTGAATAAAGCAATACTTATAATGCATGCAAGATTATATAGACAAGGTCCGAATGCCGGAATTATAAACTCATTGTATGAGTTCATAATCCCGTTGCATAAACCTGAAAGCATCATGAAAAAAGCAATAGGCATCATAACCCTGGTCAGTTTAACGGTGAGAGCTAGAGTCTCCTGATCATAGCCAGATACAATCAGATTTACAAGCGGTTCCGTGAATATCACACCAAGAATTACAACTACAAACATTATTACCGAGACGATGTTTATAAAAGAACTTATGGATCTCCAGCCCTTCTTCTCTTCACCTTTATCCACATATCCCGCAAGAACAGGAATCAGGGATGAAGCTATAGCACCACCAATCAACATTGAATACATCAGATCAGGGACCTTAAATGCGGCATTATATGCATCTGTAACACTCGAAAAACCACCCATCTTGATAGGTATAAGAGCTGTTCTCACAAATCCCATTATACGGCTTAATAAAACAGATGCCATTATAAGAAATACAGTACTTTTAAATCTAGTCTGTCTCAAAACTTATCCTTTCATAAGCGCATATTGGCGCAATATATTCATTGCATGAATACACGAATAGTATCTTATTTTTTCTCTGTTACCGGTAAAAGTATACTCATAAGATGATGTATTCTGCTTTGTGCTTATTCCGATAAAAACTCTGCCAACAGGCTTATCTAAAGTAGCTCCTGTCGGACCAGCAATTCCAGTTATGGAAATGCCGACTTCTGTGTTAAATAGTAATCTAACGCCGTTTGCCATCTCAATAGCGGTTTTTTCACTAACAGCACCATACTTATCAAGCGTGCTATGATTAACTTTAAGTAAAGATTCCTTAATGCTGTTTGAGTATGCGACAACAGAACCTAAGAATATTTTCGATATTCCTGATATATCCGTAATCATTTGAGACATCATTCCGCCAGTACATGATTCTGCAAATGCAACTGTAATATTTCTGCTTATCAGCATATCCGCAGTAACATCCTTAAGCTCAATATCACTGTCTGCATATATATATTCTCCCAGTCTCTCATAAAGTTTATCTAATACTGGTTTTAGTATAATATCAGCATCATCAGCCTTCTTATCGTATCTTGCAGTGACTCTCAACATTACCTCTCCTTTTTTTGCATATGGAGCAATAGTCGGATTGGTCTGAGAAGTTACAATGTCGGAAATAAGAGTTTCCATAGCTGACTCACCAATGCCGAACATTCTCAGATATACAGATTTCAATCCTTCTGTATTTTTCTTTTGGAAATATTCAATAACATACTCATCAAACATTGGTTCCATTTCCCAAGGAGGTCCGGGAAGCAGTATGATTGTTTTATCAAGACCATTTAATGAATATGTGATAATACATCCAGCTGCTGTTCCATTTCGATTTGGCAATATTACTGAACCTTCAGGATAGTATGCCTGTTTTTCATTATTGGATGTCATTACCAAGTTTTTTCTATTATGCCTGGTTTTTTCAAAGTATGATTTGATCTCGTCAAGTATATCCTGATGCAAAACCAGTTTAAGACCCAAAACCTGAGCAACTGTTTCCTTTGTAAGGTCGTCCTGTGTCGGTCCTAATCCTCCTGTAAGCACTAGTACATCAACACGTGACATAGCGATATTAATACAGTCTCTAAGTCGTGATGAGTTGTCTCCTACAACTGTATGATAATATACATACACGCCACACTCAGGAAATCTTTTCGAGATATAACTTGCATCCGTGTTATCAATCTGACCCATCAGCAACTCTGTTCCGACTGCAATTATTTCTGCTTTCATAATTTTGCAGTGTTCCTAAAGCCACTTTCAATAAGCATACTGACTGCTGCTTCAACATCATTTACTTTAAATATTACATGCGCTGTATCATCTTTTTTTGCTAAAAAGGCATAGATATATTCTACTGATATTCCATTCTCATGCAGCATAGACAAAGGTCTTGCTATACCTCCAGGTACATTATCTATATCTATTGCTACAACATCCGTAACACTTACAGAAAAACCATACTCCTTTAGTAATTTCTCAGTTTTCTTGACATCATCAACAATAATCCTTAATATACCGAAATCTGATGTATCTGCAATTGTAAGGGCATTAATATTAATACCTTCTTCGGCCAGTATTGAAGTCAGTTCAGCAAGCCTGCCTTCTTTATTTTCCAGAAATATCGAAATCTGTTTTACTAACATCCCTAACCCCCTTTAAATTTTCCTTCTGTCAATTATACGAATAGCTTTTCCTTCACTTCTTTCTATTGATTTTGGTTCCACTAATTTGACTTTTGCGCTTATTGCCAATACGCTTTCGATAGCTGTTGTTATATTTCTTTCCAATAACTCAATTTTCCTTACTTCATCTGAAAACAGGTTTTCATTCATCTCTACCCTGATTTCCAACACATCCATCATATTTATCCTGTCGACAATAATCTGATAGTTAGGAGTCAGCTGGCTAAATTCCAGTAATACGCTTTCAATTTGTGAAGGAAACACATTTACACCTCTGATTATTAGCATGTCGTCTGTTCTGCCTGTTACACGTTCCATTTTAACTAAAGTACGCCCACATTCACAATGATCTCTGAATAATTTCGTTATATCTTTAGTCCTATATCTAATCAAAGGCATCCCTTTCTTCTTTATCGTTGTAAAAACGATTTCCCCCTGCATATCAAGCCCAAGGGTTTTTTGTGTTTTTATATCAATGATTTCAGGAAGATAACAGTCTTCATTTATATGAAGGCCATTCTGTGCTGTACATTCTGATGCGACTCCAGGTCCAGTTATCTCGCTTAATCCATATATATCATAAGCTTTTATGTGTAAAAGACGTTCAATTTCCTTCCTCATATTTTCGCTCCAAGGTTCTGCTCCGAAAATACCGGCTTTAAGTGAAATATCATCAAGTGTAAAACCAGACTCTGTCATGACCTCATATAAATGAAGCATATATGAAGGTGTGCATGCAATAACTGTTGGTTTTAAGTCCGTTAAGAATTCAACCTGCCTTCTGCTATTGCCACCTGAGATTGGTATTACAGTAGCTCCGAGTTTTTCTGCTCCGTAATGTGCACCGAGCCCTCCGGTAAACAGGCCATATCCGTAAGCAACATGAACTATATCCTTTGTATCTGTACCTATTCTGGCAAAACATCTGGCCATTACATCAGACCAAGTGTCAATATCTTCTTGAGTGTATGCTACAACTATCCTTTTACCTGTCGTACCTGATGATGCATGAACTCTTACTATCTTTTCCATATCTACAGCGACCAGCCCATATGGATATGTATCTCTCAAATCGTCTTTTGTCGTAAAAGGCAGTTTATATAAATCGTCACAACTTTTTATATCATCAGGAAGCAATCCGATAACATCCATTTTTCTCTTATAATATGAAACATTATCATAAACATATTTTACAGTTTGATTTAATCTTTTATCCTGTATTGCGCGCATCTCATCAAGTGAAATACTTTCAATCTTGTCCCAAATTTTCAAATGACCTACCTCCATTTTATTGTATTTTACTCTTATGCCTATAAAAAATCAATGAATAACGATGCATATCATAATGTTAAGCACATAATTTAACTAATTGATCATTTTCATATCAGTATTATTTATATTGGTTATTTCTCATTCATGTGATATTATTAAAAAAGGGAGTGATAATAAAAAATGAACACAGATTATTTTTCAATAAAAGGTAAGAATGGTGCTTTCTTTGTATACAAACCACATAATACAGATAATCCTGATTTTATACTGGTTGTAGCTACTGGATTAGCTGAACATGCCGCAAGGTATAACAGGCTCTCAGCTTTTCTTAAAAACCATAATGTACAGCTTTATTGCATAGACCACCTTGGTCAGGGAGTGTATGCAAATAACCTTGGAGTATGGCCTTCTGATGGCTTTTTCGAGTGTGTAAGCAACATGAATTCTCTTGTTGATTATGTTCATGATAAAAATCCCGATAAAAAAATCGTGCTTTTTGGACACAGTATGGGATCTTTTATGAGTTTGGCCTATATAGAGCAGTTTGCTTCAAATATTAACGGATGCATATTATCAGGCACGAACGATCAGCAACCTTTTCTGATATTAAATAGCGGTATACTGATTGCTGCGATTCAGGAGCTGTTTATGGGAAAGAATAAACCATCCAGACTGCTTAACTCTATGTCCTTCGGACAGTTTAATGCCCAATTCAGACCGAACAGGACAGAATTCGACTGGCTTTCAAGAGATGATAAGGAAGTTGATAAATATGTTCAAGATCCATTATGCGGATATGTTCCATCTGTTGGATTATTTAAAGAATTGTTTAAAGCTTTATCTGTTATTTATAAAGAAGACAGGATTTCTAAAATACCAAAGCATCTTCCGATACATTTGATGTCAGGTTCCAATGATCCGGTTGGAGCTAATTCGAAAGGACCTCTTTCTCTTGCTGCACGACTGGAAAAAGCAGACCTAAACAATGTCACTTTACGTATATTTGACCAGATGCGTCACGAATGTCTTAACGAGCAAGGCAATGATGCTGTTATGAAGCATGTTTATGAAACCTGTAGAAATCTAATCACTCTCAGTTAATTATAGAAAGCTCATGCAGAGCTCTTGTACAACAAGTATAGAAGAGGTTCATTTCCTCTTCTTTCTTGAATTTATCATTCAAAGTATCGATTACAATTACAGCATCAAATTCCAACCCTTTTGTCAGATATGATGGCATTAACACTGATCCGTATGTGTATGAAGTGTTCTTTTCAGTGACTCTGCTTATTTTCACATCCTTAAGATATGGTTGAAGCTGTTTTGCGAACGATTCTGTTCTGGTTATTACAGCAATTGAACGATAACCTGCTAATTGATACTTGGATACTTTTTCTTTAATCACACTGGATAATGAATCCAAATCAAATGAATCAATAGTAATTATCTGCGGTTCATTTCCCTGCCTGTTAAAATACTTAATGTCAAGGTTATCCTGAAGCATATCATTGCAGAATTTTGCAATCTGATATGTAGATCTGTAGCTCTTATCAAGTTTTATAGATCTGGCATTAACAAAAATATCTTTGTCTGGAGCTTTTTCAATATAATAATTTATTTTTTGATTAACATCACCCAGCAGAGTCATATGGCATTTCTTAAAAATCATGGATATAACAATCTTTTCAATATATGAGTAATCCTGAAATTCATCAATTATGACATGCCTTATTTCACTAAAGTTATATTTTTTTCCAAGAAGCAGCCTTAAATAAATTAACGGTGCTGTGTCTTCTGCATATATATATCCACTATTAAGCCTTTCAAGAAAATTCGCACTAATTGTCGATGAATAACTGTGCTTTAGAAATTGCGCGTAAATCATCTCAAAATCCGCAGCGACTGACATATCGACAGCTTCGTAAATCCTCCTGCACTTTTCTTTAAGTTTTATGTATCCTTCCGACATATCTATCTCTCCAGATTTTACTTTCTTGACATATTCTATTCTTAAGTTTCGAATAATCGGAAATATTCTTTCGTTTAGCACAAGTCTTATTTTTGCAAGCCTGGTAATTACATCATTAAATGAATACTCAACATAAAACATGCTTTCAAATTCTTGTTTTGTAAAAATCAGGCTTCCTTCAATAACAAGATCTTTAAAAGGATAATCACCTTTGGAAATCAGATTAGCATAATCTTTAAGTTTTTTTGCGAAACTTATGGAATATTTGAGCCTTATATCATTCATGTGAACATATTCATTACCTAAAAGAACATCTTCCAACTCGGTATATTTGGATATAAGGACTCTTTTATCAGATAATATCTTATATGCAAGATTATGAAATGTTGACATGCTGATATTCTCTTCACCCAGTTCCGGTAGAACTTCTGAAACATAATCGTTAAAAGTCTCATTTGGGGAGAATATTATAATCTGATTGTTCTGCAGCTCGTTTTTGAATTTATACATAAGCCAGGCAGCTCTGTGCATCGCTATTGAGGTTTTCCCACATCCAGCAGGTCCATCCACAATAATTGTGTTATATGTACTTCTGATTGCCTGATTCTGTTCTTTTTGTATGGTCTCTACAATATTGCTCATTTTTGAGTCTTTGGACTTGCTTAATATGTCCTTCAGAATATCATCATCAATCATTATTGATGAGTCAAACATTGAAATAATGTTATCATACAATATTTCAAACTGTCTTTTTTTTGACATATCACCATAAATTCTGCCATCTGGTGCATCATAAAACACATTTCCTATTTCATTTTCATAAAACAAACTGCATATATTAGCTCGCCAGTCAAAAACAAGATACTGGCCTTCATCATCAGTCAGGCTAAATTTGCCTATATATATTTTTTCTACATTTTTTTCATCTTCTTCTTGAAAATCTATTCTGCCAAAATACATATCTCTTTGAAGCATATTCATCCGCTTTAATTCTTTTTTTATAGTCTCTAATTTAAAATAATCAGCTTTAATACTTTCCAGGTATGGCATATTTTCTATTGCATCATAAAAATCCACAAGATTCCTTTTTCCGCTGTCCCACATCTGTTCGTTGCTTTTTTTAAAACGTATAAGGCTGTCATTTAAGGATATCTCGAGATCCTCTATCCTTCTTTGCAGTTTTCCATATACCTCATGTAATCTTTTCTGCTCAAATATCTTGTCCTTTTCAGTAATGCTCATAAACACCCCTTGTTAAAGTTATAATATGCATTAAAGATAATTATATCCTAACTGTGACTATATAGCAAACAGGATGTGTAAGCACATCCTGAATAAATATATAAATTATAAACTAAATACCGTAATTGTAGCCTTCTTCAAAAGCTTTGATATTTATGTCAATGAATTTAGCTGGTGCTGTCTTTGATAAAGAGTGTAGCCATGTTTCTTTGTCTATTTCAGAATCTCTTGCCATCCGACCTATTAAGACTGAGTTTACAGTTTTAGCAGATCCGGATTTTTTGGCAATTTCTAAAGCATCAATAAAGAAGCAGTTTTCAATTCTTTCAGAAAGAACATTAATTATATCATCCGGATATTTCATTCTTGATGTAATTACAGGCATAGGGTCTATTTTCTGAGTATTGCTTATAAGGAGGCCGCCTTTCTTAAGATAATTTGCCCACCTCAGGGCTTCAAGCTGCTCAAAAGCAATAAGGACATCTGCTTCTCCAAGCGGTATAATAGGTGATATTACTTTTTCTCCATAACGAACATATGTTATAACAGAACCACCTCTTTGAGCCATTCCATGTACTTCAGAAACTTTTACATCAAAACCCTTTGAAGTAGCTGCTTCACCTATAACTCTAGACGCTAGTAATGTACCTTGTCCGCCTACTCCGGCTATTACTATTGACTTGACCATTACTCCTCCTTCTTTTTCAAAGCGCCAAATCTGCATACATTGACGCATAATCCGCACCCATTGCATAAAGACGCATCTATCTCTATCTGATTATCTTTAAAAGATATTGCCGGGCATCCTATTCCCATGCATGCTCTGCATTTTGTACATTTTTCCCTGTCTACGGCAACAAGCCCTTTATACTTTACAGTTTTCAGTAAAGCACATGGTCTTTTTGCAATAATAAGCGAAGGTTCCATCATATTAATTTCTTCTTTAACAACTCTGACTGTATCATCGATATCAAAAGGATCCACTATTCTTACCCGTTCAATTCCTATGCTCTTTGCTAAAAGAACAAGATCGATCTGCTTAGCAGGATTACCTGATATATCCAATCCGTTCAATGGGTTGTTCTGATGGCCTGTCATACCGGTTATTGAATTGTCCAGTACTATTACTGTTCCAACTCCTTTGTTATACACGATATCTATAAGGCCGGTTATTCCAGAATGTATAAAAGTGGAATCGCCTATAACTCCGACACATTTCTTCATATATTCGTCACCTCTTGCTTTATTAAAGCCATGAAGTGATGAAATACCGCTGCCCATACATATAGAAGTATCCATTGCAGTAAGCGGTTCCAGAGCTGCTAAAGTATAGCAACCAATATCTCCTGTTATTGTTAGTTTAAGTTTCTTTAGAGCATGGAATAAACCTCTGTGAGGACATCCAGGACACATAACAGGAGGCCTTTTGGGAACCAGGCTCATGTCATAACCATCCATATAGTTAAAAGTCTTTTCTCCGAAAATCCTGTTTCTGATTAGTTCAACTGAATACTCATTGGTAATTGGCAGAATTTCTTTACCTGTTACATGTATACCACATGCTTTACATACAGTCTCAATTACTGGCTCGAGCTCTTCGACTACATATACTTTTTCCACTGATGAAGCAAATTTCTTTAATAGGTCTTCTGATATCGGATAAACAATTCCAAGTTTAAGATATGATGCATTCGGCATTGCTTCAAGAGCATATTGAAAAGCAATTCCTGAAGATATAAATCCGATTTTCGGATCCTTAATACATATCTGGTTCAGATCACTCTCATAAGCGAATTCCTTCTGTTTAAGAACTCTTTCTTCAACTACCTCATGCTTAATTCTGGCCATTGCAGGCATCATGACATTCTTCTGAGGATTCTTAACATAATCCTTTAAAGGGATCTCTGCTCTTTCCTCAAGTGATGTCAGGCTCTGCGAATGGCTTACACGTGTCGAAAGCCTTATTAACACGGGTGTATCAAATCGTTCAGATAAATCAAAAGCTTTTTTTGTAAAATCCTTTGCTTCCTGTGAGTCGGATGGTTCTAACATCATGATTTTTGCTGCCTGTGCATAATATCTTGAATCCTGCTCATTTTGTGATGAGTGCATTCCAGGGTCGTCTGCTACAGCAATGACGAATCCGGCGTTAACTCCTATGTAGGACATTGTAAAAAGCGGGTCAGCTGCAACATTTAATCCAACATGCTTCATCGCACAGAAAGATCTTGCACCGGCGATTGCTGATGATGCAGCAACTTCAAGAGCTACTTTTTCGTTCGGAGCCCATTCGGTATATATTTCATTGTATTTTGATGCTGCTTCTGTTATTTCAGTACTTGGTGTGCCAGGATATGACGATACCACTTTTACACCTGCTTCATATAATCCTCTTGCTACCGCTTCATTTGCCAGTAACAGTTGTTTCATTTGTACTCTCCTGAATTTCAATATTTTTCTTTTTTGATAACCTTGATACCAGGAATGATACTGCTACAGATGTTGCCATTGCTATACATCCGGCTATTGTGGAATAAGTCATCCCTTTTATAATAACAAGCGTCATCATTATTGTAAAGCCTGAAATCATTCCAGCGAAAGCTGATAGCTTATTTGCCCTCTTGCTGTATATGCCAATTATATATGGTCCTAGGAAACACCCTGCAAGCGTGCCCCATGAAAGGTTCATTAATGTGACAATTGTGTTGTTATTAGTAAGAGCTATCACTACTGATATGACAACAAAAACTACACAGAATATTCTTAAAAGAAGGAGCTGTTTTTTTTCGCTCATATCCTTCTTGATATACCCTTTTATTATATCCACAGTAACTGAAGAACTAGATACTAATACCAATGATGATAAAGTTGACATTGATGCAGCCATTATCAAAACCATGAATATTCCAAGAAAAACATCAGGCAGTACTTTAAATAGCATTTCTGGCACAATAGTATCTACTGAACCATTTGGAATATCAGTAAAGAAAAGATGTCCGAATGATCCGGTCAGGTAAGCTCCAATACCTATAACTGCTGCAAAAACAGTCGCAATTATGGTTCCTTTTTTTATTGCAGATTCATCCTTTATTGCATAGTATTTGTGTACCATCTGAGGTAATCCCCATACTCCAAAACTTGTTAAAAGCACTAAAGAAAGAAGTTTCCATGGATTAGGTCCTATTATAGTACCCAAACCTTCTTTAACACTGTTAAGTGAATCTAATCCCTGAGCAAACCCATTTACTTCCTGTGACTTAACAACATATATAACGATTATAACTGTACCTGCAATCATAATGATTCCTTGTATAAGATTATTAAGCGCAGTAGCTATATATCCTCCAAGAACCAGATAAAGCACTGTAAATGCAGCCATTATAACTACTGATATTGTAAAAGCCTGTGAAATTGATACTGTTGAAGGGAAAAGCTTAGCAAACAGATATCCAAGTCCTTTATAGACTGAAGCAGTATATGGCACAAGAAAAACAAATGTGAATACAGATGCCAATACTTTCAGAGTTTCCGAACCATATCTTTTATGGAAAAATTCAGGCAAAGTTTTTGCATTTAACTGTCTTGTAACAGAGCGTGTCCTCTTGGCAAGTATTTTCCAGGCAAGAAAACTGCCTATTAGTGCATTGCCTATGCCAATCCAGATTGAGGCAAAACCCATTTCCCATCCTATGCCACCGGCATAACCGATAAAGATAACTGCACTGAAGTATGATGTACCGTATGCAAGAGCTGAAAGCCATGCACCCATCTTTCTTCCGCCTAACAAAAAATCATCAACACTGTTGATTTTTTTCACGCTGTAGATTCCTACAGCCACCTGTATACCAATAAATATGGCAATAATAATGATTTTAACCATGCTACCGTCCTCCCGTCCTACTTAAAGCAAATTATACAATAATTTAATCCGCTGTCAATCCTTATTTAGCATCTGATATTTAATATTCCATAATTTTTCAGACAGATCTACATAATAATTATGAGGATTTTCAAAACGTTTTACTTCCTCCCACTGTTCATATATTTGTTTTTCACAGTACTTCCTAATTGCTTTTACAGAAGGACGGTCATAAACACATATACCATTTTTAAATACAGGAACTAACAACTCCTTCACTGTGAAATTTTCGAATGTTTTTTTCTTCCATGTATAATCCGGATCGAATATTGTTAGAGGCTTGCTCGTATCAATTACTTCGTCATAAACACAAATAAGATCCGCTTCAGCTTTTTTCATATCTTCGCAATATATCCTGTATACTTTCTTAAAATGAGGAGTGGTAATCTTGGTAGGATTTTCACTTATCTTGATTTTGGGAATTACATTTCTATTACTATCCTCAACAGCAACAAGCTTGTATACCCCGCCAAAAACAGGATCACTCTCTGAAGTTATGAGCCTTTCGCCGACGCCGAAAGAATCCAGTGAAGCTCCCTGTATGATAATATCTCTGATTATATATTCATCAAGCGAATTCGATGCTACTATCTTACAGTTAATCATACCTGCTTCATCAAGCATAGCTCTTGCCTTCTTTGAAAGGTATGTAATATCTCCAGAATCGAGTCTTATCGCGCATTTAGTAATTCCTAGTTCCTTAAAAACTTTAATAGCGTTCGGTACTCCGCTTTTAAGGACATTGTATGTATCAACAAGCAATGTACAGTTATCCGGGTAAGTCGATGCATATGCATAAAATGCGTCATATTCGGTATCAAACATCTGCACCCATGAATGTGCCATAGTCCCGCCTGCAGGTACTGTATACATTTTTTCAGCTAAGGTGCATGATGTTCCTGCGCAACCCCCAATATATGCAGCTCTTGCACCAAGTACTGATGCTGCTGAACCCTGAGCTCTTCTTGCACCGAATTCCATTACAGGACGTCCTTTTGATGAACGTACAATTCGGTTTGCTTTGGTAGCTATCAGTGACTGATGGTTAACTGTCAGAAGAATGAAAGTCTCAATAATCTGTGCTTCAATAGCTTTTG
>JAAYBX010000090.1 GCA_012729955.1 Clostridiaceae bacterium | reverse complement strand
AGAGGACGGGAAGATACAATCTTCTAAAAGCAACTGATATATTAAAAGATCAGAGTTATTTTCTATATATGATGACTCAGGAACAACTGCAATACACTCTTTTCCCATTAGGAAATATGAGTAAAAAGGAGGTCAGAGCTTTAGCTAATGATAACAAATTACATAATTCCGAAAAGCCTGACAGCCAGGATATCTGCTTTATAAAAGACAATAACTACGCAGAGTTCATCGAAACCCATGCTTCACTTATACCGAAATATGGTAACTTTGTATATACTGACGGTAAAAAAATAGGCACACACAAAGGCATACACCGGTATACCATTGGGCAAAGAAAAGGCTTGGAGGTCTGTTCAGGAAGACGACTATATGTGTGCAGCAAGGACATACTCCATAACACAATAGTATTGGGGCAAGAGAAAGACTTACTAAAAAAATCGTTTGATATTACTAATATTAACCTTATATCAACAGATACAATAAAAATTCCAATGCACTTATCCGTTAAAACAAGATACTCACATACAGCAGAATCTGCAACTGTAATACAAACAGATACCGATGTAATCAGTATCTGTTTTGATGAACCTCAGAAGTTTATATGTCCCGGTCAGTCAGCAGTCCTATATGACGGTAATTCTGTAGTAGGTGGAGGGATTATAAGGTAGCGAATAACTGTGTTGATAAATACCTCTCGCCTGTATCCGGTAAAATAACGACTATTTTTTTACCTGTGTATTTTTCATCTGCAGCAATTTTCGAAGCTGCATGCAATGCTGCACCTGATGATATTCCGACCAGTATACCTTCTGTCTTTGCCAGATTCCTGCTTGCTGCATATGCTTCTTCGTTTTCTACTGTTATAACCCTGTCATATACCAGTGTGTCAAGAACTCCAGGTACAAAACCTGCTCCGATACCCTGTATCTTATGAGGTCCGCTTGTTCCTTTTGATAATAATGGTGATCCTTCAGGTTCCACTGCTATTATCTCAATAGCCGGGTTTTTTTCTTTCAAATAATTCCCAGCTCCTGTTATTGTGCCGCCTGTCCCTATACCCGAAACAAAGACATCAATACTGCCATCCATGTCCTGCCATATTTCAGGACCTGTTGTTTTTCTGTGTATAGCCGGATTAGCAGGATTCTCAAACTGTGATGGCATAAAATATCCTGTATTTGATTCCTTAATTTCATTAGCTTTCTGTATTGCACCTTTCATTCCCTTACTGCCCTCTGTAAGAATTATCTCCGCTCCAAGAGCAGACAGAATCTGCCTTCTCTCCACGCTCATTGTCTCGGGCATTGTTAAAATGAGTCGATATCCCTTTACAGCTGCTACAGCAGCTAATCCTATACCTGTATTCCCGCTTGTCGGTTCTATGATTACTGAACCTTTTTTCAGTAAGTCTTTTTCCTCTGCGTCCTCTATCATAGCAAGAGCTATTCTGTCTTTAACACTCCCAAGAGGATTAAACAATTCCAGTTTCACATAAATTTCTGCTTTAAGTCCTAGCAATTTTTCATACCCTGATGTTCTCACTATAGGGGTCTTTCCTATCGTCTGTGTAATGTTTTCATATTTACTCATGATTTTCTCCTTTTGTTTTTCATTGTATTTAATCAATCAGCTTACCATCATAAATTTCACTTTTCATTGTTATTATGTTTATTATCCATCCCTTATACTGGCAAAGAAAATATTGCCTTTTTCATTATCCTTCTTTGCCCATTCATGCATTCTTCTGACAGATACCGGTCTTGTTATAAAGTATCCGCTTTCACTTTTTTCTGCAACTGAATTTATAAAGCTGTCAGACTTGCTGCATCGCACATAATACCTGTATTCTATGTCATTGGTAATATTTGCTTTTGTCATGGAATCGTTGTACAGAAGTTTCCTTCCATAAATGATGTCTATGCAGTCCTGTACGACATTTGAAGCTGTCGGATATCGTCCTGCGCCTTGGCCATAGAAGCTTTCCTTCCCTGTTACTTCAGTATAGTAGGAAACAAGATTGAAGTTATCCTGTACTCCTGCTTCTATTGAGCCTCTGGGAATAAAAACCGGTTCTATCCATATGGAAGTATCAGACCCGTTTTTAATTGCATTTGCATATATTTTCAGCTGGTACCCCAAAGCTTCAGCATTTACTATATCTTCTTCCCTCACAGAGCGTATTCCGAATACAGGCACTTCTTCATGCTTAATATCTATACCGAATGCAATATTCGCAGACAGTATGGCTTTATTGCATATATCTGCTCCGTCAATATCTGAGCTTGGATCAGATTCTGCATATCCAAGCTTTTGGGCTTGGTTTAATGCATATTCAAAGCTCCATTTTTTAGAGTGCATCGATGAAAGTATATAGTTTGTAGTGCCATTTACTATACCGGATATCTGTGTAACAGAATCAACCCTGGAAGCCCTATCTAAGTTAATTATCCAGGGTATTGCTCCGCCTACCGCGGCTGTATAACACAGCATTGTATCCTTATCCTGAGCTAAAGATGATAAATTCGAATAATGAGAAGCCATCATCTTTTTATTTGCTGTAACAACATTCTTACCCTTATTCAATGCTCTTTCTACATAAGTCCGTGCAGGCTCCATTCCTCCAATAAGCTCTATTACTGTATCTATTTCGTCATCGTTGATTATGTCATCTATATCATGTGTCAGTTTATTTCCAAGGCTGGATATCTCATTACGGTCAAAAACATACTTTATCTCCATATCTTCTCTTTTTGATATAAGGTCAAATACACCTTTTCCAACTACTCCGTACCCTAAGAGGCCTATAACCATCTTTCGAGCCCTTATTATCCCATCATATGATTTATAGTCTGTACTAATAACAGGCATTTCAGGATTCAATGTGTTGTCATACAGATCTCCGAATATCTTCTCACTTTGCACGTTATTTGAAGAGGCTGATAATATAACATACTTTTTATTATTTTCTGTTTTAATAACTTTCTGTTGAGCATTATGATTTTTTGATATTTTATTTTCAATACTTGCATCAATATTGCGTTTTTCCGCATATTCAGATAATCTTTTCAAATCATATGGCGTAGTCTGATAAACAAAGTAATTTAACCAATTAGAGTAAAGTAGATAAGCATGAGCTCTCCATGTTACAGCAGGCTTTTTTGTTACATCATCATAAGGATAATAGTTACTTGGTATGCTTATCATAATTCCCTTTGACTTATCCCTTAAATACTCCTTTTCCAGTGTGTCCTTGTCATACTCAGGATGTCCCGTTATAAATAATCTTCTTCCATTTTTAGAGGATATTGCATATATCCCGGCTTCATCTGATGAAGCGAGTATAACCAGATTATCCTCTTTTTCAATATTCTT
>JAAYBX010000007.1 GCA_012729955.1 Clostridiaceae bacterium | reverse complement strand
CTCAAAGCTTTGACTATCGGGTTTTCACGGTAGATTACACCCTGGTCCGGACCCCGTGATTTCCGGTAGGATGTTTAGCTAGCTTACGCTGCTAAAGGAGCAAAATTTGTTTTTGCGTTTATATTTAAGTCCCTCGTTTTTTATAGAGGCCCACGAGGATCCTCTGCACGCCGTCAGTAATTCAATCATCCCGTCGAAACCTTTACGCCCCCGTATGATTACTTTCCTTGATCCTTTTTTGTATTTCCCTGTCTGCTTCGTTCTTCCGGATAGAATCCCTCTTGTCATAGCTCTTCTTTCCTTTAGCCAAAGCCAGCTCAATCTTCACCTTGTTCTTTACAAAATATATCTTTGTAGGAACCAGGGTATACCCCTTCTGCTGCATCTTAAGAACGAGTTTTCTTATCTCACTCTTATGCATCAAAAGCTTCCTGTCACGGTCCGGGTCCACATTATTAATGTTCCCCTTCTCGTAATGAGAGATGTGCATTCCCGATACATATGCTTCATAATCCTTTATGTATCCATAAGAATCCCGCATATTCACGGCTCCGGCCCTTAAAGACTTCACTTCAGTGCCTGTAAGCACGATTCCGGCTTCGTAAAACTCTATAAGTTCATAGTCAAAACCGGCTTTTCTGTTATTCGAAATGACTTTCATGTCTTCTTTTGCCAAGCCAACTCTCCTTCGGAGACCGATTATACCATAAAGATGTGAATTATATGTTAATTGTTACAAATATTTAATACTTTAACCTTCTACTTAATAGAGTAATATCCGTTTACTTTCCAGAATCCGTCTTCTAAAATCATAAATAGCACCCATTTTTCCTGTTGCTCT
Organism: Clostridiaceae bacterium; assembly: GCA_012729955.1. GTDB lineage: Bacteria > Bacillota > Clostridia > DUPQ01 > DUPQ01 > DUPQ01. The sequence continues at coordinate 6,210 of JAAYBX010000007.1, read as the reverse complement.
TCTTTCGTAATCTTGAAAAACACCTGTGCTGTATTAAAACTGCTTCTGTAACCTGTAAATTCATATCCTGATACGCCTAACCATTGTATGTCTGTTATGTAATCCAAATATTCGCCTGGCCGTATTTTCACCGCTTTTAAGATGAATGAAAGAAATAAATCCTTACTCATTTCGGCATTCAGATATCTTTTCGCAGCATCAGAAGGATTATTCATCTCTGCATCGTAAACGATATATTTATCTGATGTATCTTTTGGATACTTATCTTCAAGAATAATGTAATTTTGCGGATCATATACATTCTTGTTGTTCCAAAACATATATGTATCTATTCCTTTTTCGTGTAATGCTCTTACCTGGTCAAATATCTGATCAGGTCCGTATTCATACTCATAAATGGTAAATCCCTGAAGCCACAACCTTATGCCTGCTTTATCTTCAAATGCCGAATTTATTCTTAATGAATCTTCAATTGCACCTTTAACTACCTCATAAGGATGTTTATTTGGATCACCTGTTGTATACCAGTCTGTTCCTCTGTAATGGCTTGGGTAAACCATAGGGCTTACGTAATCCACCTCCTGTGTAAGGTTATACCATACCTGCCCTATATCAATGTTCAGCTGATCATCCCAAAGATGTGCGACACAGCCGAACACATCAGCTGAAACTTTGACATCATATAACTTAAGCTGGCTGTATGCATTGTTTAGAAACAGCCTTATCAGTTCATCTGGGCGAATCTTATTCTCAAGGTATTTTCTTGATATCTCATACTGTGAGAATTTTTCAGGAAACCGTATATAATCGAACTGTATCTCATCAAAGCCAAGAATTGCAGCTTGTTTTGCTACCTCTATGTTGTATTGGCACACCCACTCATCATATGGGTCTACCCAAGCAGAACCGGAATAATCTTTCCACACAGTTCCATCATCATATCTTATGGAATGAGCTATATTTTTAGACAGGACATCATCCTTGAACACTACAATTCTGGCAATAACATATATGTCATGTTTTTTAAGTAACGATACAGTCTCTTTAATATTTTTAAGCTGATAGTTGTAACTGCCTGCTAGCAGAACATATTCTGAGTCAGATGGGATGTTTACATTCCCCATATCATCCTTTACATCTATTACAACTGCATTAAGCCTGGTTGCATCAATAAGCCCTATAATCCTCTCAAATGAATTTATACCTTCAAGGGAAATATTCGGGCTTATTCTTTCTTTTAATGCTTTTACATACTCTTTATACTTTTCAATATCCTCATCATCCAGTTCAAGCGATGCGGTATCTGCTCTGACATAAAGACCGCGCACTTCATCTGAAGAAACAGAATCAATGTCAGTTACTATAGATTCTATAGCCTGTATTGTACTAATGTTGCTTAAGCAAACAATACATATGAATAAGCACATATGTATGGATAACGTCCTGAATAAATTATGTGAAAATCTTTTGTTTCTCATGTATATATTATATAGGATATTTATTGTGTTCTTGAAACATATTCTCTATGGTATAATGTTAAAAGTAAGAGTATGAGGTAAAACAATGCATATACACATCATTACGGATTTAGAAGGCATAAGCGGAGTAACAGACATCAGCCAGATGGACTTTGACAGCGAAGGTTACGAATATGCAAGAAAAAGACTAATGATTGATACTAATGCTGCCATAAGAGGCGCATTCAATGGCGGGGCGGATACAGTTACTGTCACAGATGGTCATGCAAGAGGCCAGAATTTCATAAATGAGATGCTGGATACAAGAGCTAAAAATATAAACTTAATAGAGCTGTATAAACAAGGCATACACAAACAGGTTGATGCCCTTATGTTTGTCGGAACTCATGCCATGCCCGGAACTATGAATGCATTTTTAGATCATGTCCAGTCATCCATCAGCTGGTATGACTATTACATAAATGACGTCAAATGCGGAGAACTCGTTCAGGGCGGAGCATTCTTCGGAGCATATGGAGCACCGGTAATATTCGCATCAGGCGATGAAGCTGCATGTGCTGAAGCAAAATATTTCTTTGGAGAAATACAAACAGCACCTGTTAAGAAAGCTTTATGCAGAAACAAAGCTGAAGCGTATGATCTTGCCTATTGCGAAGAACAAATAGAAAAGAATGCATGCATGGCTATTTCACTGGTCGGTAAGATAAAGCCATATATTGTTTCTGAACCTTTGGAAATAAGGGTGGATTTCACAAGAACTGATTACTGTGACAATGCAAGCGAAAGACCTGGAGTAGAAAGAGTAAATTCAAGAAGAGTTATAAAAAGAATACCGAAAATAACGGATTATTTATCGATACTATTATAGGAGGAACGCATGAAAAAGGAACTAGCCTTATACGGCGGTGAGAAAGTAAAACAGATGCCTTATGGTACAGGGAAAAGATTTGGGGAAGAAGAACTTACCCAGCTTAAAGAAGCATTGGATCAGAATACTTTGTTCTACTGGTCAGGGAATAAGGTTAAGACGTTATGTGCTAAGTTCGCTAAGATGTACGGAGTGGAAAACTGCGTGGCCGCATCATCCGGTACAGCAGCAATTCATGTAGCTTTAGGCGCTTTGGGTGTAACTGAAGGAGATGAAGTCATAACCTCTCCTATAACTGACATGGGGAGCATCATCGGAATAATGTATCAGAACGCAATACCCGTATTTGCAGATCTTGACCCTCATACATATAATATGGATCCAAAAAGCATTGAAAAATGCATAACAGAAAAGACAAAAGCCATTGTTGTTGTTCATCTTGCAGGTAATCCTGCTGAAATGGATGAAATTATGGCAATTGCCAAAAAACATAATGTTTATGTTGTCGAGGACTGCGCTCAGAGCTATATGTGCAAATACAAAGGACGGCTGGCAGGAACTATAGGGGATATGGGATGCTTCAGTTTAAATGACTTCAAACACATTTCCGCAGGAGATGGCGGAATGGTTCTAGTAAATCGTCCCGAACTATATGTTAAAGCATTCATGTTCGCAGACAAGAATTATAATAGATTTGCAAAAAGTTCCAGTGTTACCAGAGTAATTGAGTATCTTGCTCCAAACTACAGAATGAACGAGCTTACAGCAGCTGTAGGAATTGCACAGCTTGATAAACTGGAAAAAATCTGTGCTACAAGACAAAGATACGGCGAAATGATTACAAAAGGAATCAGCCACTTAAAAGGCGTATATCCTCATGAAGTGAAAAAAGGAAATGAATCCAGTTTCTGGTTCTATATGTTCAGAATTGACCCTAAGGTCGTTGGAACAGATACAAAAACATTTGCCGATGCTCTTAAAGCAGAAGGAATAGGATGCCAACAGGGATATATACCAGCTGTAGTATATCTTTATGACATGTTCCAGAACAAAGAAGGATATCAGGGTACACATGCTCCGTTTGATTCTAAGTATTATGGAAAGGACATATCTTATCCAAAGGGATTATGTCCAGTTTCAGAGGAAATACTGGAAACTGCAGTACGTTTGAATCTTAATGAATTCTACACAGAACAGGACATACAGGACATAATTGATTCCATAGTAAAAGTTGCAGAATATTTTAAGAAGGATTAAGAGGAGGTTTGAAATGTTTAGAGTTGGTATGCTAGGAACGGAAAACTCTCATGCTCTTGCTTTTGCTAAAGAGATATGTTTCAAAGAAGAGTACAAAGATTTTAAGATAACTGCTTTTTATGCGCTGGAAAAAGCACCCTCAGAAGCAATAATAGAAAAATGTGATATTACAGGTGCAGTGATTGTAGAGGATCCTCTTGAGATGATGGATTTAGTCGACTGCGTCATAGTGACTAACAGGCATGGCAAGTACCATGAATCCTGTGCCCTGCCTTTTATTGAAAAAGGTAAACCCGCATTCATTGATAAACCGTTCACAATTGATCCTGCAGAGGCGAGGAATATATTGCGGACAGCAAAAGAAAAAAAAGTGCCGATTACCGGAGGTTCAGGATGCAAATACTCGCCTCAGATACTGGAACTTAGAAAACTGGTAGAGGAAAATGCATTCGGTAAAATATATTCCGCAGTTATAAACTTCCCTGCTTCGACACAGAGCGAATATGGCGGACTGTATTTCTATGCATCCCATCTTGTGGAAATGACACTTGCTGTTTATGGTATGGATATGCTGGCTGTATCAGCGTTTATAAATAACGGGCATATTACTGCAATCGCTCATTATGACAAGTATGACTTAACAATGCAATTTGCAGCATCCAAGAAATATGCTTCTGTAATATATGGTGAGACTGATGTGGATGTTCGCTATCTGGATATGTCCAGTATATTCACTGTAGAGTTCAATCACTTTGTTCATATGGTAAGGACAGGCAAATCACCTCTTTCAGAAGATGAGCTTTTAATGCCGGTATTAGTAATGAATGCCATAGAAAAGTCGCTTGAACTTAAGAAGACTGTAAAGATTGAAAGATAAAATTAATAAGCACAAAGCAAAAAGAGCATTAGGCAAATCCTGATGCTCTTTAAGTATGTAATTCACCCATATTTCGAAGCATTCGACACTATTTCGTCGAATCCAGTTCTTTCGTGTAAAGTACTGTATATGTGAGCTTGTTATCCAGCATCTCTGATTTCATAAGTTGTATGCTTTCAACTTGTATGATTATCTTCTCAAAACCTTCTTTGTACTTCTCCATTACCTCTTCGTCCTTCAAGACATAATCCCTTGCAAGCGTGAGGTGCGGTACATATTCACTATCCTTAATATAGAAATCATACGAATTCAAGTTACTGTAGAGCTGGTTATATATTGAAGTCAAAATTGGACTAGTCTCTATCCCTGCCCAGTATATATCACCTTCAGGTCTTTTAAATCTTCCTAACCTGTTAACAACCATGTCGAACTTAGGTGCCGAAATATTCTTCACACATAACTGTGCGAGCTTTACTCTTTCTTCTGCAATTTCGCCAAGAAAGATAAGGGTCAGATGCAGATTGTCTTTGGAAGTGAATCTGCCTTTTTCAGACATGTTCTTTAAACTTCTCTCAATGTTAATTAAACGGTTCTTTACATCCTGATTAAAATTAATCGCGATAAATGTCCTCATATCATACGCTCCTTGAATATCAGTATACCAAATGATGTGTTTTCTTTCCATAAAAAAAGGAAAGCACCAGGCCTTCCTCTTATTTTTTCTTTATACAGATACTAATGTACTGTACGTCTTACAGTGCGATATCCCTCAATGTCCAGGGTTCTGATACATTCTTCCTAAGCATATTGAAGACTGCATCCTTTGTAACTGTCTGTCCGTCTGACTCATAAGTTACTACAGCATATAGGGAAGAAAAATCTTCTCTTATGTCTGCGCCTTCATAATCAAAAGTGAGTGTCTGCAGAAATTTTACAGGATCACTTACTGATACTGGAAGTATCTGTTTTACAATTGCTGCTGCTATTTCTTCTGATGACTTTTCAGCAAGAAAATCCGCAATGGATTTATTTCCTCTTATCTCTTTTATTGATTCAGATGACATAATGTCAAACATGCCCTGATAATCCAAAGCATTTGCCCTTTCAACAAAAAGTTCCACTACATCCTTTACTTTACCCTTTGGTCCGCAACCTGCTAATGAAAGCACTAATACAATCGCTAACACCAATGTTAAAATTTTTACTACTCGGTTTTTCTTCATTTCTGACTCCCTTTATTTAAATTAAGCTTTTTACAATATAAAATTGCTTACCTTATATTATATTAAAAAAATCTCCTAAACAACAGTATTCAATCAAAAAATATATTTTTCACGTAAAATATCATATTTTTCTATTTATTATCCTGCTGTCTTATTGCAGCCCTTCGGATTTTCCCGTTAATTGTTTTTGGAAGCATATCAACAAACTCAATAATCCTCGGGTACTTATATGGTGCAGTTTCACGCTTGACGAAATCCTGGAGCTCCTTTACAAGCTCTTCTGAAGGATTCTGGCCTTTTGCAAGCACTACTGTTGCTTTTACAACCTGTCCTCTTATCTCATCTGCAACTCCAGTAACCGCACTTTCTAACACTTTGGGATGGCTATTAAGAACGCTTTCTATCTCAAATGGGCCTATTCTGTAACCTGATGACTTTATAATATCATCATTCCTGCCTACATACCATAAATAGCCGTCCTCATCTTTCCATGCAGTATCTCCTGTG
>JAAYBX010000089.1 GCA_012729955.1 Clostridiaceae bacterium | reverse complement strand
TTTTTTACTGATTTAATTTTACCACAAAAGGGGCTGGGATTCCTCCTTTTTATGGCTTTTATGCATGCTTTATGGGATAAAATGCATGCATTCAGACCTGGCTGGGAAAAAGTACGGAAACTCAAGACATACTAATCATTGACAAAAAGCTGTGTTGTAGTGTAAAATCACAAGGATATTATTACTTGGTAATAAATATGTTAGGATGGATCATATTGAATGGGGGAAATTCATTTAAATCAGTCTTTACAGAATAATTATTTACTGCTCATGTGAGCGGCACCAAGTTTTATGGAGGTAAGTATGGATATTTTTCAGAAATGTCATAAGTTCGAAACAGCAGATGAAATACGCAAAAAAGGCATATATCCGTTTTTTCATGCTCTTCAGTCAAAACAGGACACCGAAGTCATTATGGAAGGAAAACGTAGGATAATGCTCGGTTCTAACAATTATCTGGGACTCACTACAAACTCTGATGTCGTTAAAGCTGGATTGGAAGCCATAGAGAGATACGGGACAGGATGCTCCGGTTCAAGATTTCTAAATGGCACCTTACAGCTTCATTTAGAACTGGAAAACGAACTTGCTTCATTTCTTAATCAGGAATCAGCGCTTGTTTTCTCAACAGGTTTTCAGACAAATCTTGGAATCATATCAGCAATTTCAGGTCACAATGATTATCTTGTTTGCGATAAAGAAAACCATGCATCGATTTATGACGGATGCAGATTATCACATGGGACATTGCTAAGATACAGACATAACGATATGCGAGATTTGGAAAACCAGCTGAAAAAGATTCCTGAAACCTCAGGATCTCTCATTATCACTGATGGAGTATTTTCCATGGGTGGAGATATAGCTGACCTTCCGCGAATTGTAGAACTTGCGAAAAAATATGGTGCGAGAGTAATGGTAGATGATTCGCACGCATTAGGAGTAATAGGTGATGGAGGGAGAGGAACAGCAAGTTATTTTAATCTTGAGAAAGAAGTGGATATTTATATGGGTACATTTTCCAAATCACTTGCAAGCCTTGGAGGTTTTATGGCTGCAAATGGAAAAATCATAGACTATGTACGCCATAACTCCAGACCATTCATTTTCTCAGCATCCATGACACCTTCAAGCTGTGCAGTCGCATTAGCTGCCTTAAGGCATTTAAAAGCCCATCCTGAGCTTCCTAAGAGACTAACAGATATATCATGCTATTTTAGAAGAAAGCTAAAAGAAGAAGGGATAAAGACACGTGATTCCCTAACACCAATTATACCTATTTACACATATGAAATGATGGCTACACTTACAATTGCGAAAGAGCTGTATGATGAGGGCGTATATGTAAACTGTTCTTTACCGCCTGCAACTGCACCAAATGAATGTCTATTGAGAACAAGCCTTATGGCGACTCATACAGAAAAGCTGATAGATAAAGCAGTAGGAATCATTAAGAAGGTTTTGGAAAGGCATAATCTGTAATGGAAAATAAGATAGCTGTGATAACTGGCGCGAGCAGCGGTATCGGATTAGCGACTGCATTAAGACTTTCAAATGAAGGCTATACCGTATACAACCTGAGCCGAAGGAATTTTACTCATGAGACGATTAAACATATATGCTGTGACGTCTCATTGGAATTATCAGTAAATAACGCAGTCAGACAAGTCATCAAGGAATGCAACAAGATTGATCTGCTTGTAACAAGTGCAGGTTTCGGAGTCGCTGGAGCTGTCGAATTTCTCACACAAGAAGACATAAGAAAACAGATGGATGTGAATTTTTTTGGTACGGTAAATGCAGTAAAAGCAGTAATACCATTTATGAGAGAGAATAAGTCAGGCAGGATAATATGCTTATCCTCTGTTGCTGCAGTTATACCTATACCCTTTCAAACATATTACTCAGTTTCAAAATCTGCCATAAACGCATTTGTTTCTGCGTTATCACATGAAGTAAAGCCTTTTGGCATATCGATTTGTTCTATAATGCCTGGTGACATAAAAACAGGATTCACTTCATCAAGAATAACTGACCTTAATGGTAATGAAATTTACAGCGGCAGGATTAAAAAATCCATCACAGTTATGGAAAATGATGAAATTAACGGTATGTCCCCAGATATAGCTGCATGCTACATAACAAAGTTAACTAAGAAAAAAAAGCTTAATCCGCATTACACAGTTGGGCTCAAATATAAATTATTTGTCT
>JAAYBX010000088.1 GCA_012729955.1 Clostridiaceae bacterium | reverse complement strand
TATTCATCCGCTCTCCCATGGTTAAGCCTGCAAACTTCATCACAGTCTTTTTTTATCACTTCAGCTTCTTTTATAAAACTTTTAAGGGTTTTAGAGACTGTTTTCTTAAATTTCTCAAATTCATCTTTCACTTGTTCATAATGCTCTATTTGACTTTCTTTTTTTGATATTGTGTCTTTTAACATTCTGTCAGCTTGCTTTCTTGCATCGTTAATTATATTATCCGCAACCTTTTTTGCATGAATTAAGGTATGAGTAATATCATCCTGGTTCTTCTCAAGCAGCTCAAGTCTTTTGAGAAGCATGTTGTTCTGCTCCAGAACTTCTTTTACCTGTTTGTCTTTTTCCTGGATGCGGCTGTTCAGATCTTCATTTAGAAGCTCTATGTAGTTAATGACATCTTTCTTTGAATATCCAAGTAAGACTTTTTTGATACCTTTGAATGCAATCATTTTTACTCATCCTTCATTTTATTTACCTATATTATATTACATACGTTATGTTACTGGTTAAGTTTTACCCTTTTTATTTTACCCCATTGAAGTTTCTTCTTTTTATAGCCTATAAAAGCAGTCATTCTTGTAAAAGCCAGTATTATTCTGAATCCAATATTTTCATATATGCAAGCCCATATCGCTTTCCAAATATCATCGGCTGTAAGCTTTATATTCTGGGTATGTATTCTAGAAAAAAATGCAGATATTGTTAATACAGCTCCAAAAAGCAGTGATATTATCGTATATGTTAAGGCAACTCTTGTCGTAACCATACCCAGCAGGAACATAGCTATAACTGATAATATGCCGAATATCTCTATATAAGGGGATAAAAGCTCAAAAACAAGGAAATACATGTATGATACAAATCCGACTGCTCCAAATTTGCGGCTGAAAAGTATCTGCTTATGCTTGCTTAAGCTCTGAAACAACCCTAGATGCCACCTTCTTCTTTGTTTTCTCAGATCCCTCATGCTCCGGAGCCTGACTCCAACATACTGCCTCTGTTTCGTATTTGATGGTATATGGTATGTTGTTCTTCCGGCAGAATACATGCAACCTTACAACCAGCTCCATATCTTCACCCATAGTACCGTGGTCATATCCTCCGACTGCAATGACTATATCCTTTTTAAACAGTCCGAATGCACCGGATATTATCATGCTTCCGTTGAACATGTCAAATAGTATCCTGGATGCCAGAAAAGATCTTTCATACTCCAGGACCTGCATTGCTGTAACCATTTTTTTCGGCATTCCGTATTTCTTGACTTTTCCGTTTTCCAGTACGACACCATTAGCTATTCTGACCAATCCTCCGCATGCAATCAGGTTCTCATCTGTAAGTACCGGTCTGACTATTCTTTCAAGAGCATCTGACTGAAGCATTGAATCAGCATCCATGCATATGAAGTAAGGATATCTCGACGCGTTTATACCCATATTTAAAGCATCCGCTTTACCGCCATTTTTCTTTCTTATGAGGACAACAGGGACCTTATATGCATAGCTCTCATATACAAATTCCTCTTCCTGACATCGTATGCTCTTTTTTATTTTTCTCCTGACTTTGCTCATCTTGAATTCTTCAATAAGGACTTTCGAAGTATCGTCTTTTGAGCCATCATCCACAACAACAATCTCATAAAGTCTGTAATCAAGATTTAAAAGAGAGTATACAGTATCGCATATTGTGACTTCTTCGTTATATCCGGGCACTACAATAGAAACAGGAAAATAGTATTCATGGGAAATTTCATTATGAAGCCTGCTCATCTGCTGATTCTTATACAGTTCAGAAGCTCCGACTGTAACTGATATCACTAAAAAGGTCGCATACACAAGAAGATAGAGAGAGTAAAAAGCTCCTACTGATATAAGTATTGCTCTTGCTATTTCGATAAACATCTTAATCTTCCTCTTTTGCTTTCTTCTTCAGTCTTGCAGTCTCCATCTTGTACTCCAGTATCTCTCTTGCATACCGGTCTGTCCCGTTATATATATCCACCAGTTCCATATATCCTACATCCAGTGCAACCAGGCTTTCCGATGCATTAAACCTTACATACCAGTTATTTGATTTTAATGATTCTTTCAACACATCGACAACTTCTTTATTTTTATACTTCGCAAGAGCTGTTGCTGCAATAGCCCTGTATTCCCATTCAGGAGTTTCCTGCCGCATAAGCTCAACAAGATAATCACCAGCTGGAGCATATGTCATCTTGCCGAAATACCGTATTATTGCCAGCTTTATTTCTTTATGCGTATACTTGTTTATCAGCAGAGAAAAAAACTTCTCACAGTAATCCAAAGTCGAGACCTTAATGAAGTTTATAACTGCAATCCTGATATTCATATCGAATCGGTCAAACTCATCCCATAACAAAGCTGCCAGTTTAGCCCTGTCTCCATGGAAAAGAAGCAATCCGTCGGATATAAGCTTGTTGTTGTGCTTTATATTCAGCTCCTGCATTCTAAGCATAGCAGTAAGTATGGCTTCACTGTTATTTGATGTATACAGTGCATGAAGAGCGTTCTGTCTTACATATATGGACTTATTCATTGTGTAGGATATCATTGCTGAGACTATAAAGTCATAACTGGATTCATCGCATAGTTTAAACTCAGAGATAAGGAAGGCAAGATAAGCTTTTTTTGAATTTTCCCGGTTGTTGAATTCAATGAGGAGGTATTCGAATAACGGTTTACATAGTTTAAGATACTTGAATGCGATTTCATTATCTTTTAATGATTCTTCCTTTATAACCTCATGAAATGCTTTTAAAAATCGTATTTTTGTAAATTTCTTAAATAAGTATTCCTGCTTATGCACATCAATCTTATCATTTATTTTCACAAGAACGATCTGATCCTTTATAATCTGCCTTAATTTCTCTTTTTTACTCCGAAACAGATAATCCTTATAGCGCAGATATAAAAGAAAGGCTGTATTGAAAAGAATCATCAATACGCAGATTATGATGTAGATAACCAATATGATATCTATCCTTATATCACTCATCATCTGCCGAAATCTCCTCGTTTGTCCAGATTTTCTGTATCATGTAATAGGACTGCTTTAGCCTTTCATGATATGTCACTTTATCCCATCCTCTTAACTCGAAAGGATATGTCTTTATTATATTACCTTTATTCTCATTCGAACCGATACCTACATGCATCTTGCGTATATTAATATACTCGACTCCGTAATTCTCATAATAGTCATCATGAATAGACATCCTTGACGGGTCTGAAAAATTCAGAAGACTCCAGGGAATCCTCAACTCTATACAGTCTTTGGAAATGTTGAAGTCCGCGAGTGAATTGTATTCTGCATCCTCAGGATTACTGTTGCCATGTGTCAATATGCCTGTTTCATATGTCTCTGCCATTAATTCAGGATCGTTTATTTTTTCCACTGATTCGAGCTGGAGTATAAGGCGTATCTGGTTGAATACCGGACTATTCTTATGTGGAGGATAAGAATAAGGATTTTCCCCTTTTGTGTATTGGTTATACATTGCTCTTAAAACATCATATCTTTCCTGGACCAGCACTCTGGTTTCATTTTTCCCATTTAATACAATTAGAAAGTCTGCATATGAATCAAATCTCACATCATGTTCTATGGAGTAATTGCTTCCAGATTTTCCTGTAGTGTCTATTGGTATATACAAAACATCCGATTCTTCGTCATAATCCTTCTTACAAACGAGATAATATATATATTTCTCATCATACTGCATATACAGGCTCATATCACCGTTAACTGCAACTGGTATCACATTATCCCATTCGCTTGTGTTACCGTCTACATGGCATAGTACTTCTTCATTTCCCGGATCAAAAGCCAGTAAACCGAATCCCTGGTCGCTTGACTGCGTATCAGACCAGTAAATTGACCTTTTCTCATCAACTGCATGCTGCGTGTTCCAGGTAGTCTGCGTCCAGTCATCCTGCCAGACATACAGAAGGCTTCCAGCACAATTAACAGATTGTATCTGTTCATATGTATCAATGATAATCTGCCCTTGTTCATATTCCGAGTTCCTGCCTTGGTTATACCCTTTATTGGTATCCTCATGAGCCATTCCTCTTGCAGTAGGTACTCCGAATTCGGTTATTACCACAGGAATACTGTGATGAAGCTTTAGCATTTTCAGATATGCAGTGTATGTATTTACATTTCCTTCTGCATCCTTAAACCAGAATTCCTTGTTCTCATAATAGTTAAGATAGCCAGGGTAGTAAGGATATGCATGATATGATGCGAAATGGCCTGAAAAGAATGCATCCGTCGTCTTTATGTTCTCCACATCGACTTCGGCACATTTCTTAAAGAACTCGGTAATATAATCGGGATATTTAAAAGGATCTGTAGAAGGCCAGTTGAAGAAAGATACAAGCCTCTGCTCTTTATACCTTGCAGATTCATAATCAATTATCGTATCCCCTATCATTGCAAGTACTGATTCGAATGCAGTCGCATCTTCCGTTGTGTACATATACTTACCGCTGTATCCTTCATGCGTATCATGTAACTTATTGGTATAAGCAATGGTGTTGCTGTTCCAGTTGGATCCTAAGATATATCCTAATACCCATGGTGATACATCCCTAAGATAGAAACCGTATCCGCTTGCCTGATTCAGAATAAGCTGGCGATTGCCATGAATTATATCTACAAGAATATATGTTTGTCTGATTATCTCTTTGTAGAAATCCTCATCCATCGCATCTATATGATTGTTCTGTGCATAATCAGAAATAGTCAGGCCATGAAGAAGATAAAGAGGATCATCATTTCCTTTATTAAACTGGTACAGGGCATTATAGAAATCAGCATTCATTATCTGGTATACCCTTATCGTATTTGCGCCCATTTCTTTTATCTGCTTAAACCACCTAAGGTAATCATACTTTGTTATTGCATAATCAGACCCGAATTTCCCCGGTATCGTATTTCCAATATTCACTCCCTTAATTTCGAATCTTTCATATTTTCCATTCTCGAATATATAAATGCTTTCTTTGTCTGTATTAAACAGAGTCGAGACTGGCGTATCAGGATTAAAATCAATAAAGAAACTTGTGAAGTACAGTAAATAGTTTATACCTATTACAAGAGCTATTATTATTACTGTCACAGTTAAAAATTTCTTCATCCTCTTCCTCTGCCTGGTTAATTGTTATATGATTTATTTCTTGATTCATGGCTAAACTGTTTTAAGGTATCGATATTTTCGTCTATCCATTTCCCTCTTGCTGTTATGTACTCTTTAAGCTGGTTCAGTGCAGCTTCATAACTCTTCAGATTCCTCTCATAAGGTTCCAGCATGCCTTTATCATATACGAAAGTATACCCCCACTTCTCAAAATTTCTTTCAATAGCCGGTCCGAGATACTCAACAGTCTGGTCTATGTATTCCTGTATGTATTCCTCACTCAGTACTGTCTTCCTCAAATCTTTGTACCTTTTAATAACCAGATTCGTAAAATACTCATCTTTCATGAGCATTATGTACCAGACCTTGTTCTGAAAAGAAAAACCTGTAGAATCCATTGGAGTTTCGACATAATTGTCATATGCATTATTGAAATCCCATACAGGACCTATCTCCAGTTTGCCTTTGACATCTTTAAATAGGTAGGTAGAGTAGATTCCTGCATCATAATTCTGTGTGAATTCGTTTATTATCATGTAATCCACGAAGGACATGACATCAATATATTTACGATATCCCTGTCTTGTATCTTTATAATCATATGAATATAAAGCTTTTTCAAATTTCGATATGTCATCCTCTATGAATGTAATAAGCTGTTCATTTAAGAATTGTTTTGGCGGATAGACGACATTACCTACGGAATTCATGTTATATGTATATTTTGTAAAAGGATTTATTTCCTCTTCAGGATCAGATCCTCTGTCCAGCCGGACTATATAGCTTGTAAACGGATCATTCTCATTGTATTTTGCAATATCAATTCTTCCTTCTGCACGCGAAACAGCTTCCATCATGACATACACACCCATATATTCATCATTAATGAACACTTCGCAGAAGCGCACATCCGGAGCATCTTTCATTATCTGCCCTGCCAAGTTCATACTTATATAGTTTCTTATAAGGGTCTTGTCCAGTATCGGCCCGTTAAGAACCCATTCGTCATGTGCTTCCATTCCCATCATTTTATTGCTGTTTTCTGTCCGGTCCTCGTTTATAAGCTTGATAAGATAAGATTTCTTGTCAAAAAATAAAGATGAGTTTCCTCTTGCCCTGATCGTAATCATACTTTCTATATCTGCTTCATCATTGAGATGGTTATTAGAATCCTTCTTGTCAAATATGGCAATATTGGAGTCAATAACCATGTTCCCATCAACAAAAACAGGTATCTCCTGCTTGATAGTATCTATGTGCACTAAAGGAAGATGAGTACAGAACCGATTGTCTGTATGATCGCACCTGGTATCTTTTACATCCATAATATGCTGATGATACCTTTCATAGCCATAATTGTAGAAAGTCAGTGAGACAGCTATGGCAATAAGGCATATGAGTGCTATTATGCTGATTATCTTTCTGTGCAATGCTTCTCCTCTTAACTGTTTACTTCATCGTTCTGTTCCACTATATTCACATACTCGATGTGCTGCAGCTCATATAGCCTGTCAGTAATGCTTTTTTCGTTGACAGCTGCTTTTCTCATGATTTTTTTTGATACTTCATAGATATATTCAACTGTAAGCTCTGTTGTATTCTTTACTCTCAGATTGGCTTTTGCGGAATAGTAGTTGAATATTATGGCTTCAATCTGACGCTCAGAACCTCTTGCCCCTTTTATGATCACAAGCATCCTGTTATCATTTTTAATCTTCCCAAAAGCGAGAAGAAGTATGAATACCACCGCACTTCCTATAGCGGCTACCAGATAGTCTCCTGAACCGCAGCATATACCTGCGATAATTGCCCAGAATATATATGCCGTGTCTCTGGAATCTTTTATAGCTGTACGGTATCTTACAATGGATAACGCGCCGACCATACCTAATGACAATGCTATATTGTTCCCTATGACTGTCATTACCATTGTTGTCAGCAAAGTCAGCATTAAAAGGGACACATTAAATTTCCTGCTGTATATGGTTCCCGAATGGGTATACATATACGACAGGAATATCACTACCCCTATTGCTACAGCGACTACAAGATGTGACAGTATCTCCTGTAAAGTCAGAGTCTTTCCCTGTTCAAGCAGTTTTAATAAATACTGAGTCATAATCCCTCCTGTTAATATACATAATTCAAACATATTGTGCGGCTGAGCGCATATTTGCTTACTGATAATTCAGATTTCTCTATCCTGTCAAGCATGTCTTTTATATATGAAAGTAAAAACCCGTTATATTTAACTTCAAGAACCACGCTGTCCTGGCTGAAAACCGGATACATATTCAGGTTTTCGGAAAATATATCAAAACAGCTTTCCGTCGCCCTAATGTTATGATCAAATGTCACCCTTATATTATTCTCTTTGGCAATGAATGCCTTCCTGTTATACTCAACTATGGCTTTAGGCCTGTAGAAACGCATATTCATAACAGCATATGCTTCTTTTGCGAAAGGTTCGGAATAATTAAGAAGAGGCGTATACACTCCTTTTGTAAGAAGAATTGCATCCTCCCTTGTCATTTTCAAGGAACGTTTCAGCTGCTGGGCTCCCTGTTTCTGCTTCATCTCAAGTGAAGCGAAACTATCCGTAGGTTTGTAAATCCTTAACCGTATTTTTCTTCTGATCTCGACACCTTCTTCTTTCTCGTTGAAATCATTTTCCGAAAGGGTATCAAAATACAAAGATCTCACGGTATAACCATGTTCCCCATTGTTTTCATCCTGAGCAAGATATGTATTAAAAGCAGCTGAATACTTAATGTAATCAGTTTTCGTTATTAGGTATTTTTTCTCCTGCCTTAAGACCTGTTTCATGTCTACCCCTTTATGGCAAGTAATTAGTAATATTTAATCGTTTATGTTATTAAACGTTATGCTATATTATACTTCCTCTGCAAGAAGAGGGAAAAGATCATATGCCCCTTTTAAAATATCTACAGAAGGAGAAGGTATTCTTCCAAGCCCGTCTGGTCCTACATTAATTAGATAATTTATACCAAGATCATTAAGCTGCTTCCTATAAGCTGCTATCTGTTCCGGTCTTTTCCAGTTCTGGTCATGGTAGGAAAATCCCCATGTGTCATTTAATGTTGCAGCAGTCTCATATAACCCGAAAGGTGATTTCCGAGCACCACGAATATTGTCCAGGCTTTCAGGAATCTCATTATCTCCCAGTGATACATAATCATAAATCCCATTTCCCAGACGTGAGTTTATAAGGCAGTTCGGCTGATACTTCTTTACTAAATCATACAGGGTCTTGCTGTGATGTTCTTTCAGAGTCATGGGCACATCGAACCATATAAGACAGAGCTCCCCGTAATTTCTCAGGATCTCCTCTACCTGCGGCTTTATCTTGTTTTCAAAGCATATGTCATAATTTTTTATTGTCCTGTCAGGAAAATCCCAGCAGTTATCCCATGATTTGCCAGCAGAAAGCCTTTCGGTACTGTATCCTCCGCCATGCTGCTCGTGCCAGTCGATATCCTGTGAATAATATAACCCGAACTTAAGCCCATGTTTATATGAAGCTTCCCCAAGCTGCCCAATAATATCTTTTCCATATGGAGTCATATCGCATACATTGTATTTATCGGCTTTTGATTTAAACAGGGCGAATCCATCATGGTGTTTGGATGTAACTACCAGATATTGCATACCGCATTCCTTTGCAAACCTCACCCAGCCTTCAGCATCAAAAAACACCGGATTGAAAGCATTGCACAATTTTTCATATTCCTTTATAGGTATCATATGATATGACTGTATCCATTCCGCATAATGGCCGCTCTTCATTCCGTCGTACTCTCCGGCAAGCAAAGAATAAAGCCCCCAGTGGACCATCATGCCGTATCCGGCTTTCTTGAACCATTCCCTGTTTGTCATGTTATCCATAAATCAGTCTCCTTTTTCTATTTCACTGGAAAATGTAATTTTTGCTTTTAAAAATCTTTCCAGCTCTCGTTTTCTCTTAAAGGGTTCCAGTATATCAAAGAAAAGCATATGTAAAGCCTCCCACATGAATACCCAGCCCCCTATTATGAGGCCTTCGATCAATACTCTTGGTAAAAGCTGGCCTTGCATTTTCGAATTGGATAAAATATACAGGAAAATGAAAACCAATGCTATTATGAATAGGATCATGGAAAACCTCGCTATTCTTTTTACTTTCCTGTCTTCCAGTTTCTTTAACGCATTATAATAATTGCTGTAACTAGCAAGTATTAATTTTTCCTTATCAGAATCCAAAGCTATATTCTTTATGTGGAAGTGTATATCAAACTGGCGGTTCATTGGTATGTCCTCAGAACATATATCCAGAAACTCCGCTAATTCCGGATTTACATCTCTTTTTTTGTATGCCGCATTGTCCCATTCATGGAAAAAATCCAGATATCTGTCAAGAGCAATATCTATTAATATATTGTTTGTAACTGGACTTCTTCTATAAAGGCTTAATAATGCCGCTTCTTTTGCTTTCTTCTTTTTACCCATACCTAGATTATATTCTCTAGCAAGAAATATAACAACTG
>JAAYBX010000087.1 GCA_012729955.1 Clostridiaceae bacterium | reverse complement strand
CCAAAAATCCCGCTATAGCCAAAGCCGTCCCCATTTCTGCTGTACCATACCCTAATCTTTCAACAATATTAATCATGAAATTTATAACCATATTATAGCTTGAGAAAATTAAGGTCGCGCCTAATAAAAGCCCTGCAAATTTCTTATACTTCCATAAAAACTTTAAAGCCCCTGTTGGCGGTATATATGCAGATTTTTCCACATCGGACAAAGTGCCAAACTTATCCGCAGGCTTAAAGGATATAGCAACAGCAACAATGAGAATAAACATAACAAGATATGTTAAAGGAACCGCTTCAGGTCCGAATCTTGAAGCTATAAATCCCATACCTAAAGAAGAAAGAGCCGCACCTAAGGAACCGACTGCTCTTGTAATAGTGAAATTGAGCTGTATCCCTTTATTGGCATATTCCATTGCAAAGGAATTAATAAAAGAATGTAATGTAAGTATGAATGATATTATTAGCATTAAGAATATTGCTGTAAGATACGGATACCCTTTTATAACCAGAATCAGAACAGTTAATACAAGGTTTGCCAAGGATAATATCCATATTATGCTCTTTAATTTTGATTTGGATGCCCTGTCAGCATATGCTGCTATTGGAGGCTGTAAAAGAGCTGCAAAAATGTTTGCAAACGCAAGTATAAGCCCTATATCCGAACTGTTAAATCCCTTGTCCGAAAGATAATATGCAGCATAATTGTATGTCGCTACAAAACCCATCCAGTAAAGAGCCTGCATTACTCCATACTTAATATTCAAACCCAATGATATCTTCCTATGTTCCATAAATTCACCTATACAGAAATTGTAACAGAAAAGGAGGAATAGTTCACTAAGAGTTAATCAATAGGATTATCAGTTACAGTAATCTTTGTCGTTATAAGGTCTTTTAAAGAAGAAATGTCATGTATATTGTTATCATCAAGATACAGATATTTGAGATTATGCAAGACTGATAAAGGTGACACATCCTCAATTTCATTGTGCTTTAAGCTTAGGAATTCAAGCTTGGTAAGATCTGATAAGAATACAAGATTTTTTATACCATTTTCTTCAAGTGAAAGAAATTCCAAATCCTTTAACTGCTGAATAGGTGTAAAGTCCTTTATAGGGTTATTATCTAGACTTAATACTTTTAGCTCTTCTAACTGCGTAACTATACCAATATCCGAAATTTTTGAATTATTTATAGAAAGCGTGCTTAGAAAGGGGCATGACAGGACAAACCCAAGATCGCTTATGCCCGTATAAGACCGTATCTCCAATGAATTAAGATTGCTGAAATATTTCAAATCCTCTAATGATTCAATCTTTGTCACTCCATCATTTTCCACATATGCAATGAAGTTGTCGCTGTTTATAGCAATATTGTAGTAAGCATTTTCAATATCATCAGATAAAGCAAAATAGGGATAGATAATTATGCTTTCAACCTTTAACATATTCTCATATGTAAACTCCCAACCCAAAGCATTGAATCCTGTTCTCAATATTTTCTCAAACTGGCTGTCAGTAAAATCAGATGGTTGTATGTAATAACTATAGCTGTTATTCTTTGCATACTCTTTGGCATATGAGTTTTCATAAACCATTAAGGCTATATCCGGATAATCATTAAACATTCCCTCATCTATATGAGTCACTGACTTGGGAATATATACATAACCTGGCTTTTCGATATATATGAATCCTTCTTTTTCAATGTTTTTTATTCCTTCTTTAATATGAATCGTTGATAAATTTTTAATACTGCTGCAACCTTCAAATACATTCTCTCCTATACTTTTAATACTTCGCGGCAATACTATTGAACTTTTTAAGCCATATTGATAATCCATCTGTACATTCTGGTATCCTTTTACATTAACTTCATCCAGTGAACTGCACTGACCGAAAGCTTGATCAGATATCTTTACTATGCCATTATGAAGGACCACTCTGTTTAAGTTTACGCAGTTATAGAAAGTTTTTCTTGAGACTTCATTTACAGCTTCAGGTATTTCAAATTCATAAATATATGTTCCCTCAAAAGAGCTTTCTCCAATAAATTCAATCTGTTCTGTTGTATAAACATCAGTTAATTTCGAGCAGTTATAGAAACAATAGTCAGGGATCCCTGTTATACCTTTATGTAATTCAACTGTTAAGATATCATTTCTTTCCTTAAAAGCGCATGCGGATATATTTTTAACGGACGTAGGTATTAATACATCTTTTTCCAATCCGTTATACTTTATTAATACTCCATCTCCGACAATTACATATTCATCATCAAGCTCGTCATACCATTTTGTCCCTTTAAAGGCATCAAATCCTATGTGGGAAACTGTATCAGGTATGATAAAATTTACTATTTCAGTCCTTTCCTTAAAAACCTCATTATCTATTGCTTTTACAGGGTAACCTCCAATATCTGAAGGTATTGATGCTGTTTCACCATGACCTGTGTATCCTGTTATGGTTATAGAGGAATCTTCATTTACATATAAAAAATCACTATAAACACCTTTTTCTGAAGCAATAGGGGTATTTGAACTTTTATTAGAGCATCCACAAATCAGCACTAAGCATAAAAGTATCAAAAGTAAGATAATTTGTTTACCACGATGTGCATACCATGGTACGGACTTTTCTTGTATTTCCATATGCATCTGCTGTCCGAACAGTTTTTCTCTGATTGTTTTCTCTGTATACAATTTGAGTTGATCCTCCTCCGTCAAGTGCTATTCCATAATATAAATTCGGTCCCCATAAATCTAAAATCATTGTTCTTAACTCAAATAAATTCAATCCATTAACATTTTGACACAAATCGTTATTGCCACTGAAAACTGTCAATAATAAAGTATCATTAGTCTCTCCACCTAGGTAAACGATTGCACTCCTATGAACTGATGATTTGGTTACATTATCATCTTCAGCATCAACATCTGTTTCTGAATAATAAGCTTCATCATTCTGATATGTTTTATTTAAGTATAGATTAATACCTCCAATTGCATATCTAACATTACTTCTTGTTATACCAATGTACTGATAATTTGTAAAGTCAGTAAATGAATCAGAAAAAACAAATCTACCAGAAGGAAGCGTATTGATAAGTTTTACATAAGTACCACAATTCCCATAATTAGATGCTGTTTGTCTGTTAATTAATCCGTAATCCCTTTCAGATTGAGTATCATATATTGCGATCCTATAGACATCTCCGGTTGAGTATCCGTCATTTTGAGCTGCTTGAGGTGGTGTTCCCAAGTAAAAAAAAGTTCCATTAATTCCATATAAGCTACCACTTGCAACTGTATAACAATCATCGAAATCTCCGATATCATCATGATTTGTTAAAATCGCTTTATAATATATTGTTTTTGAATTAATTGTATAGGTATTGCTAGTAAATGATGGCATAAGTTAACCCTCTCTTTCAATATAATAAAGTATGAAAAATTGTAAATTGATTTTATCATTAACGAATAACTATGTCAAATTGATCAGTATTTTGCTCTAGCCATACAAAAAGTACATAAAATATATTTATCTCTCTCTTAACTCACATATGCCTACGTTATACCCACCTATATGGAAATTACAACAGAAAAAAGAGGAATAGTTCACTAAAGACCTTATTTTATATAGTAAAGATATACATCTTCAAGACCTAATGGACTTTTTATCTTCTTAAAATCAGCTGGTAAATCATCACTGACTAACCTTAAAACTATACCATCATGTCTTTGATAAATATTACATACTCCATATTCCTTTTGAATATCAGCAATCTCATTAATTGTGCAGTATTTCTCCCCAACTTTACCCTGTATGGATTTTATAAGGTTTTCCGGTGTGTCTGAAATTACAAGCTTTCCTTTATTTATAAGCAGAACCTGGTTTGCTATACACTCTATATCT
>JAAYBX010000086.1 GCA_012729955.1 Clostridiaceae bacterium | reverse complement strand
AATGTTGCAAAAGCAGTGTTTATAATGTCGGAGAAGAGCGAGCAGATAGCTGATGCGATAATACACACTCTTGGCAGAGGGGTTACAGGATTTGCCGGCCGTGGAATGTATTTTAAAAGGGAAAGGGAGACTCTTTTCTGTGTAGTTAAAAACAGGCAGCTGCCAGCTTTGAAAAAATTAGTCAAACAGATGGATAATAAGGCGTTTCTAATTGTTACTTCTGCTCATCAGGTACTTGGAGAAGGCTTCGGGGCCTTTGACAAAGAGTTGTGAGATGATATAATTACTAAGGTTAGGCATGTACTGTAAAACCTATCCGTAATTGCATATATTGACACGAAAAAAGGAGTTGTTAATGGAACAGGAATTATTGCTAAAATTGAAGAGGAAGGCAGCCGATGTTAGAAAAAATATTATTGATGCGGTTTTTTCAGCCGGCAGCGGCCATCCAGGCGGATCGTTATCCTGTGCAGATATACTTACAGTATTGTATTTCAAGCACATGAATGTAAATCCTTCAGCACCGAAAGATCCAGACAGGGACAGATTTGTACTATCAAAAGGACATGCGTCACCAGTATTGTATTCGGTACTGGCTGAAAAGGGATATATTCCAAAGAAAGATCTTCTGACATTCCGCCAGGCTGACAGTTATCTTGAAGGCCACCCGTCTTTGAAGGATGTTCCGGGAGTAGATATGACTACCGGTTCGCTTGGACAGGGAATCTGTGCGGCATGCGGTATGGCACAGATGGGAAAACTCGATAAAAGAGGTTACAGGGTTTATGCGATATTAGGCGATGGAGAGCTGCAGGAAGGCCAGGTATGGGAAGCAATGATGTATGCGGCTCATTACAAACTGGATAATCTTACTGCTTTTCTTGATCATAACGGATTACAGATAGACGGGGATATAACAAAAGTAATGTCACCTGAACCGGTAGCTGCTAAGTTTGAAGCTTTCGGATGGAACGTCATTATAATTGACGGACATGATATGAATCAGATAGACAATGCAGTTGAAAAAGCTAAAAAGACTAAAGGCAAACCTACTATGATTGTTGCTGAAACAGTTAAAGGCAAAGGCGTATCATATATGGAAAACCAGTATGGCTGGCATGGGAAAGCTCCCAATCAGGAACAGAGAGATAAAGCCATTGCTGAAATAGACGCATATATCGAGAATCTGGGGGTATAATATGAAAAAAGCTACAAGAGCGGCTTACGGTGAAGCATTAGCAGAATACGGGAGCAATGAAAGAATAATAGTACTTGATGCGGATTTATCGAAATCCACTATGACAGCTTCTTTTAAGGAGTTATATCCTGAAAGATTCTTTAATACAGGAATTGCTGAAGCTAACATGATATCATCTGCAGCAGGCATGGCTACATGCAATAAGATTGTGTTTGCAAGTTCCTTTGCCATATTTGCAGCAGTAAGAGCTGCAGAACAGATAAGAAACTCAGTCTGCTATCCGAAACTTAATGTCAAGATAGCTGCAACACATGCGGGTATATCTGTCGGAGAGGATGGCGCGACCCATCAGGCTATTGAAGATATAGCTATAATGAGGGCATTACCTAATATGACAGTCATTCAGCCTTGTGACGGAAGAGAAACCAAACAGGCAGTAAAAGCAATAATAGATTACAATGGTCCTGTGTATTTAAGACTTGGAAGACTGGCTGTGGAAGATATATATGATAACTCTTACGAATTTCAGATTGGAAAAGGTGTTCAGCTGAAAGATGGCTGTGATGTTACTATTATAGCTACTGGTCTGATGGTCAAACCTGCACTTGATGCATATGAAGCGCTCAGGGCACAGGGTATCTTAGCCAGAGTTATCAATATACATACTATTAAGCCTATTGACAAAGAGATAATTATTAAAGCTGCAAGAGAGACCGGAGCGATAGTTACAGCTGAGGAGCATAATATTATCGGAGGGCTGGGTTCTGCAGTATGTGAGGTTTTATGTGATGAGCTTCCTGCTCCTGTTAAGAGAGTAGGAATTGAAGACAAATTCGGCAAATCAGGAAAACCAGAAGATCTCATAAATCTATATAGCCTGACAGCGGAAAATATAGTTATTAAAGCAAAGATCGCGATGGCATTGAAGAGACAATGATATTTGAAAGCCATGCTCATATTCTTGCAAAACAGTTCGATCAGGACAGGAATGAAGTTATACAAAGAGCTTTAGAGAACGGCATACGTGCCGTTCTCAATGTTTCTGACGATATGGAAACTTCAAAAAAGGCTGTTATTTATGCAAATGAAAACAGTCAGATATTCAGTTCAGTAGGTATACACCCTCATAATGGTAATGATTTCAAGGAAGAAGACCTGGATATTCTTAAAAAACTCGCTTTAGAACAGAAAACACTGGCAATTGGCGAAATCGGTCTGGATTATTACTATGATTTCTGTGAAAAAAATAAACAGAAGGATGTTTTTACAAAACAGCTGGAATTGGCAAAGCAGATGGATATGCCAGTAATAATCCATGACAGGGATGCTCATAAGGATACCATAGATATCTTATCTTCATTTGGAAAAAATATTAATGGAGTCATGCACTGTTATTCGGGAAGTGCGGAGAGTTCTAAAATCCTTCTTAATCTCGGTCTGTATATTTCCTTTACCGGAGTTATTACATTTAAGAATGCGAGCAAATCCATTGAAGCCTTGAAAGCCATACCCCTTGACAGGATTCTTTTAGAGACAGACTGTCCATATATGTCTCCTGAACCTTTCAGAGGTACCAGAAATGAACCCAGGAATCTTGTGTACATTGCAAGAAAAATGGCAGAGGTGAAGCAGATATCATATGAAAAGCTTTTGGAAAATTTGTGGGATAACAGCTTTAATCTTTTCAAAAAGGCAGCAAAATACAAACAGGCATTGGAGATCTGATGAAGAATGTAGATAATATAATACCTCTTCCGAATTATATAAGGGCAAAGAAAGCCTTAGGGCAGAACTTCCTTATAGACAAATCAATAGCTTTGAAAATTGTGGAAGCACTTAATCTTAATAAAGAAGATATTGTGATCGAGGTAGGTTCCGGAACAGGCGCTATAACAGCTCTTATTGCACCTTTATGTAAAAAGATGTATGCAGTTGAAACAGATCAGGATCTTATAAAGCCCCTTACTGCAGTTCTTGCAAAGCATGACAATGTTGAGATAGTGAATAAAGATATCCTCAAAACAGATATATCAAGCCTATTAGGTTGTAACTGCAGATACAAGACGGTTGCCAATTTGCCTTACTATATAACCACTCCGGTTATAGCCAAGTTTCTTGAAGAAGAAAATATTCCTGATTTAATGGTTTTTATGATGCAAAAAGAGGTAGCAGACAGGATATGCGAAAAAGAAGGGAGCAGGGTATATGGAAGCTTCACAATATATGTAAGTTACCGGTATGATGCATCTTTCGTTGTTAATGTCCCGCCTGAAAGCTTTATACCTTCACCAAAGGTTACAAGTACAGTGTTGAAGTTTGTGAAAAGGGACAAACCGCTGGTTGATGTTCCTTCTGAGGAATTTTTCTTTTCTGTGGTCAGAGCCGGTTTTTCGCAGAGACGCAAAAAGCTCTCAAATTGTATTGCCTCAATGTCTTCATTCAACACAAGCAAAGAAGCTGTGGAAGAAATGCTGACAAAGATGGATATAAGAGCTGATGCCAGAGCGGAATCATTATCCATAGAGCAGTTTGCAAAACTGTCCTGGGAATTGTACAGACTCAAAAACAAATAATGTAAATCAATAACTGTCTCACAGCATCTTTTTAGAACATAAAATGTTAATATTCCAGTGTTAAAAAATAAACAAGAAATTTCTTGTTTTTCTTTTAAAACTCTATTGCAAAATAAAAAACCTCGCAATATACTAAATACTAAGTATTGTGTTTACGATCCGGTAACGGACACTACATATTGGGAGAGAGAGTTATGATTACGAAAATTACCAAACGCGACGGGCGTGAAGAAAACTTTTCGCCTCTTAGAATCACCAGAGCTATATTCTTAGCCGCAGAGGCAGTAGCAAAAGAGGAAAATACAAAAGCGGATTTTACAATTGCAGAGCAGCTTACAGAAAAGGTAGTGCAATTGCTAAATCGAAGATTCATTGAAGCCACACCTACAGTTGAAGACGTGCAGGATGCGGTAATCAAAGTGCTTATTGAACAAGGTCATGCAAAGACCTCTGAGAAGTATATTATATACAGGGAAGAACGCAATAAAGCACGGTCCATGAAGACGCGTCTTATGAAGGCTATTGAGGAGATTACCTTCCATGATGCGAATCAGAGCAATCTGAAAAGGGAGAATGCCAATATAGATGGTAATACCGCAATGGGTACCATGCTTCAGTATGGATCTGCAGTGTCAAAAGAATTCTGTAAAACCAATCTATTAGATCCTAAGCACACAAAGATGCATGAAGAGGGAGACATACATATTCACGATATGGATTTCTATAACATGGGAACCCTCACATGCTGCCAGATTGATCTTTCCCGCCTTTTCAAACACGGATTTTCGACAGGCCATGGACATCTTCGCGAACCTCAGGATATAGGTTCATATGCAGCACTGGCAGCAATAGCTATACAAAGCAACCAGAATGACCAGCATGGAGGGCAGAGTATTCCGGCATTTGACTATTATCTTGCTGACGGCGTTGAAAAGACTTTCAGAAGGACATACAGGGACAATACTGTTAAGGCCTTAAAAATTATGTCTGGTGCCGCATCAGATTGCATAGATAAAATAAAGGAATTTGAAAAAAGAACCGGTCTCTACGCCAAAATAGACATGCACAGCGAATTTATAAAGAAATTTAATGAGTTTCTTGTTGAAGAGTGTGGAGCAGAGCATAAAGACATAGAGAAGATAAACAAGTTCGCATATGAAGAAGCACTGGCTGAAACTGACAAAAAGACCTTTCAGGCAATGGAAGGTATTGTCCACAATCTAAACACCATGCATTCAAGGGCAGGAGCCCAGGTTCCATTTTCCAGCATCAATTTCGGCACAGACATATCCTCAGAAGGTCGTATGATATCAAAGAATCTGCTACTTGCCCAGGATGCAGGGCTTGGCAATGGAGAGACACCAATATTCCCTATACTGATTTTCAAAGTAAAGGAAGGCGTGAACTATAATCCTGAAGATCCGAATTATGATTTATTCAAGCTTGCATGCAGAGTATCAGCCAGAAGACTGTTTCCAAACTTTTCATTTATTGATGCCCCATTTAATATAAAATACTATAAACCGGGAAATCCTGACACAGAAGTCACATACATGGGATGCCGGACAAGGGTATTGGGAAATGTATGCGGTGATGAAGTTGTAAGCAGAAGGGGTAATATTTCCTTCACATCCATAAATCTGCCAAGGCTTGGCCTCAAGCATGGAGTTGTACTAAAAGGCAAATTTGATGAAGCAGGATTCTTTAAGGACCTTGATGATAAGATGGATGCTGTAAAACAACAGCTTTTAGACAGACTGGTAGTACAGGGCAGCAAGAAAGTTAAAAACTTCCCATTCCTAATGGGCCAGCATCTTTGGATGGGATCAGAAAACCTCGGTTGGGAGGATACTCTTGAAGAGGTTGTTAAACAGGGAACTCTGACAATAGGATTTATAGGGCTTGCTGAGTGTCTGAAGGCCCTGATAGGAGAACACCACGGAGAAAGTGAAAAAGCCCAGGAATTAGGATTGAAGATTATAAGCCACATGAGGGAAAAATGTGATGAGTATATGAAGCAGTATACTTTGAATTTCTCTTTAATAGCTACACCTGCAGAGGGTTTGTCAGGAAGATTTACCGCTCTGGATAAAAAAGTATATGGTACCATAGAAGGAATAACTGACAAGGATTATTACACTAATTCTTTCCATATTCCTGTGTATTACAAAATATCAGCATATGACAAGCTTCAAAAAGAAGCACCATATCACACATACACAAATGCCGGACATATATCTTATGTGGAAATCGACGGTGACCCATTAAAGAATCTTGAAGCTTTTGAAGATATCATCAGATACATGAAGGAATGCAATATAGGTTATGGAAGCATCAATCATCCAGTAGACAGAGACCCGGTGTGCAGTTATACAGGAATTATAAAAGATTCTGTCTGTCCAAACTGCAAAAGAGAAGAAAAGAATGGTCCGAAATTTGAGAGGATACGCAGGATAACAGGATATCTTGTCGGAACGCTTGATAACTTCAATGATTCAAAAGCGGCAGAAGAAAGAGACAGAGTCAAGCATGCATAAGATAAGGCTGTCCTCTAATTGCATAAAGGACAGCACAGTTGACGGCCCTGGTTTGAGAATTGTCATTTGGACACAAGGCTGTCTGCATAACTGCAAAGGTTGCCATAATCCCAACACCCATGACGTAAATGGCGGATTTTTAGAAGAAGCAGATAATATTATTAAATACATTAATGAATCCAAATTGCAAAGAGGCATCACCTTATCAGGAGGTGAGCCTTTTATGCAGCCTTTGGAACTAATACCTGTTGCAAAAGCAGCAATCAATAAAGGTCTGAACGTATGGGCATATTCAGGGTACACATATGAGCAGATAACGGCTGATAAAAATAAAAAGGCTCTTTTGGATTATGTTGATGTTCTTGTCGATAGTCCCTTTATAATTGAACAAAAAGATGAGAGGCTTACATATAAAGGATCCAAAAATCAAAGGATAATTGATGTGAAGCAGTCTTATAAGGAGAATAAGGTTGTTTTGAGCCGATAT
The DNA here is from genome assembly GCA_012729955.1 of Clostridiaceae bacterium. Lineage (GTDB taxonomy): Bacteria > Bacillota > Clostridia > DUPQ01 > DUPQ01 > DUPQ01. Next base: position 30,927 of record JAAYBX010000086.1, on the reverse strand, counting down.
GATGATGTAAATGCTGATTTTTAGCATCTTAATAAAACTTTAATGAAAATAAGGCTTTTTCCTTAAGCATTTATGGTGCAAAATAGAGAAAGAAGGAGACAGCCATGTACAACATACTTATTTGTGATGACGATTATGATATAGTTTCTGCATTAAAGATTTACCTATCTTCAGATGACTACAAAACTTTTACAGCCTATAACGGCAAAAGAGCGGTAGAAATTATTAAAGAAAACAAGATACATCTGGTGCTATTGGATATAATGATGCCAGATGTAGACGGAATTACCGCTATGGTGGAAATAAGAAAAATCAGCAATGTTCCCATTATACTTTTAACAGCAAAAAGCGAAGATAATGATAAAGTGCTTGGCCTTAATTTAGGAGCAGATGACTATATAACCAAACCATTCAATCCGGTAGAGGTACTTGCCAGGGTAAAATCCCAATTGAGAAGATATATGCAGCTCGGAGCTGAAACCAAACCGAAATCCGTAATACAGATAGGAGATATCGAGCTTGATGATGATGCAAAAACAGTAACCGTGGCATCAGAACCGATAAGCCTGACACCGATAGAATTTGATATACTGAAGCTTCTTATGCAGAATCCTGGAAAGGTTTATTCCACAAAGCAGATTTATTCAGAAGTTTGGAAAGATGAACCCTATGGTGCGGAAAATACTGTCGCTGTGCATATAAGGCACATAAGGGAAAAAATCGAGATAAATCCTGCAGAACCAAGATATTTCAAAGTCGTATGGGGGCAGGGATACAAGATGGAAAGGCAGGGTTAACCGATGAAGAACATGAGTAACAGTTTGTTAACAAAAGTACTGGCTTATCTTCTTATTACAATTACCGCACTTACATTTACAGTAGCAGTCACTTCTTCTGTCTTGATAAAAACATATGATATTGACAGAAATCCTGATATGGCTTTCTTTAAAAGCAGCATATGTTCTGATATTACCACAGATTATGCCATGGATGTATATAACGGATATTTTACGCAGTACATTTCTGCATACCCCGATGAGCAGGCTCTTGAGGATTATATGCAGTATTATTCAGAGGAAAATACAAACTTCTTTTTTGAAATCACAGATAATTCGGGAAAAATTATTCTTTCCAGCTATACAGCGCAATATGGATATAAAGTCCCTTTTGCTATTAACCAAGGCGGTTATACTATGACTGCTTATGTGAAAAAGGATATATCAGCATCAGATGACTACCGTTTTCCGTATAATCTATATAATTTCGCATACAAGACGAGAAACATGCTAATACCCTTAGCTTCAGTCTCTCTGGTAATGACTATCCTCATATTCATATATCTTATATATTCTGCTGCACGTAAGAAGGAGCATGACAAGTTTGAACCTGGTTTTATTGATAAGATACCATTTGACTTATTAATACTTCTTATTGGAGGAATGATAGCATTAGCTGTTTTAGTAATTCAGGAGCCTGCCAGGGCCTTGTACTCGGAATATATGTATGAAGCGCTTGTAATGCTTTTATCTTTCGGATTCGCATTCATATTTTTAGCGCTTATGGTTCTGACTGTAAGTTTCGCTGCAAGGATAAAGCTAAAGACACTGTTTAGAAACACGCTTGTATACATAGTTGCAAGAGGGATATTCAGATTCATATGGAAGATTTTGTCCAAGATACCGCTTATATGGAAACTGCTCCTTGTAATCGGATTCGTATCGTTTATTGAGCTCATTCTAATGCTTTTCATGGCAAGAGGAAGCTTCACTCCGGTATTTTTCTGGTTCATGATAAGGATAGCTGTAGTGGTATTGTCCTGCTTTGCAGCCCTTAACATGATAAAGATAAAAAAGGGCGGAGAAGCGATATCACTCGGTAATCTGAACTACAGGATAGATAACAGATATATGCTGAATGATTTCAAAAAGCATGCAGAGAATCTAAATAATATTTCCAAAGGGATGTCCAACGCGATAAATGAAAAAATGAAATCCGAACATTTTAAAAGCGAACTCATAACTAATGTATCGCATGATATAAGAACGCCTTTAACCTCAATAATCAACTATGTGGACTTACTGGACAGGCAGAATATTGATGATGCTACATCGAAAGAATATATTGAGATACTCAAAAGACAAAGCGCAAGACTGAAAAAACTCACAGATGATCTTATCGAAGCGTCAAAAGCCACATCAGGAGTCATAACTGCTAATATGGAAAAGCTGAATCTGAAAGAGATAATGAATCAGGCTATAGGCGAATACTCCACAAAACTTACTGAGAATGATATAGAACCAGTGATGAATGATTTTAGCAGTGATATTCATATTTTAGCTGACGGACGTCTCATATGGAGAGTAATGGATAACATGCTGGAAAATATCTGTAAATATTCCCAGCCTGGGACAAGGGCATATATAACTGTTGAACAGCAACTCAATCGTGTAAGGATCTGCTTTAAAAATGTTTCAAAGTACAAACTGAATATATCTGCAGATGAACTCATGGAACGTTTTGTAAGAGGTGATTCATCAAGAACAGGTGAAGGCAGCGGGTTAGGACTGTCAATAGCCAAAAGCCTGACAGAAATAATGAAAGGCGCGATGCTTTTAGAAATAGAAGGTGATCTGTTCAAGGCATGCCTGGTATTTGATAAGGCATAAAACACCACATACCTTTTGCAAAAACTCTTCTGTTAATATATACTTGTTATGCATAAAACCAATGGAGCATAACATGAAAACGACAAAAATAAGAATATGCAATACAGAATATTTAATCAAAGGCAGTGAATCCGAAGAGTATATCGAAAAGATAGCATTGTTCGTTGATAAAAAAATGTCTTCCATTATGAGGGATAATCCGAAATTAAGTGTTTCAATGGCTGCCGTACTCACAGCAGTAAATATTTCTGATGATTACTTCAAGGAAAGGGACCAGGCGAACAAGCAGAAAGCCTTAATGGATGATATCGAAAAAAAATCCAAAGAGCAGATTTCACGTGTCAAGATGCTGGAAGCGAAGATAGAGAAATTAACTCAGGCTAATGCAGAGCTGAAGGATACGCTTTCTCAGACAGAGGAACAGCTTAAGAAAGCACAAAACGAGTTCAGATGATTAAAGTATACATAGAAAAAACAAGAGAAGACGCAAAGATTCCGGTTTACGCCAATAGTCATGATGCAGGCATGGATATTTGCGCATGTGAGGATATTATCCTTGATATAAACAGCACCAAGATAATACCAACAGGATTAAAAGTCGCGATACCGGAAGGTTATGAGATACAGGTAAGGCCAAGGAGCGGACTTTCACTTAATACCAGATTAAGAATATCTAACAGCCCGGGCACGATAGACACAGGATACAGAGGCGAAATCGGGATAATAATGCATAACAGCTCCATAGTAAATGAAGGTAATTTTGACATAACCGAAAAGCAGAACCGTCAGGGAGTATACTATATTAAAAAAGGTGACAGAATCGCACAGATAGTTCTACAGCAGGTGCCTAGAATGGAATTTATCGAAACAAAAAGCGTCGCTGATATTGGGAAAGACAGAGGTGGAGGCTTTGGTTCGACAGGTGTCAGGTAATACAGTCTATACAATAAAGCAGAATGCAAAATCGGAAATAGTGGAAAAAAAGTCGCGCTTTATTTCTTTTGCAATAAAAACAGAAACGGAAACAGATGCATTGTCTGAGCTGGAGAAAGTGAAGACTATGTATCCTGATGCGACGCATCATACATATGCATATGTTATAAATGACAACGGAGTGCTTTACCAGAGATATTCTGATGACAAAGAACCTTCAGGAACAGCGGGATTACCGATTCTTGAAGTGCTTAAAAAAAATAATATTGAAAATGTGCTGATAATAGTAGTAAGATATTTCGGAGGGACGCTTCTTGGAACGGGAGGGCTGGCACGTGCATACAGCCAGAGTGCTAAAGAGGCGGTCGAGCAGGCAGGACTGGCAAGAAGGGTTGACTGTGCGGTTTTCATATTAACTACAGACTATTCGTCATATGAGAAGCTTAAGCGTATAATGGAAGAGCATACGGTTATGGATGTAAAGTTCACAGAACAGGTCATTGTGCGGTTTGCTGCAGAGGACTTGAAAGCAGAGGAACAAATTGGTAAAATATATGAGTTGGTTAACAACAAATGTATAATTGAACGCGAAAATAATATTTATTTGGAGATATAACATGTCAGGACATTCTAAGTGGGCGAACATAAAACACAAAAAAGAAAAAAGTGATGCTTCAAGAGGCAAGGTATTTACAAAAATAGGCCGTGAGATAATGGTTGCAGTGAGATCTGGCGGACCAGATCCTAACAGTAATTCGCGTTTACGGGATGTAATCGCTAAAGCAAAAGCAAATAACGTACCTAATGACACAATAGCCAAGAGCATAAAGAAAGCTTCCGGAGAAGGTAATGCGGAAAGTTATGAACAAATAACATATGAAGGATATGGTCCTAACGGAGTTGCGGTTATAGTTGAAGCAATGACTGATAACAGGAATAGGACAGCTTCTGATGTAAGGCACTTTTTCGATAAGTTCGGAGGTAATCTCGGAACAAACGGATGCGTTTCATATCTGTTCGACAAGAAGGGCGTATTGATTATTGAAGAAAATGCAAAGATAGATGCGGACCAGCTTATGATGGATGCGCTTGAAGCCGGAGCTGAGGATTTTGAGAATGAAGATGAATTATATGAGATAACATGCGATCCGACACAGTTCTCCTCTGTAAGAGAAGCACTTGAGCAAAAAGGATATGAATTTTTGGAAGCCGAGATACAGATGATTCCTCAGACATATGTTAAGATTGACGATGACAAGATACCGAGTATGGAAAAACTTATAGATAATCTTGATGATCTTGATGACGTTCAGAACATATATCACAACTGGGATCAAGAGTAAAACCACATATACCGTTACAATATACAACACCTGCGTATTAGTGTATAATGAGAAACAGGTGTTTGTTTTTTATGCAGAAAAGAATTAATGTTTCAGTAAGGGATATTGCAAATTTCTCCCTCTTCTCAGGGGATATTGATGCACGCGCAGGATTCAGTTTTAGGGAAGCAGCACTGGATGGAACAGCGAATCATATCCGCTTCCAGAAAGAGATGATAAAGCAATACGGTAAAGATGCTTTTACAAAGGAAGTATATGTAGAGGATATCTTGGAAAATAATGAAGTACGCATGATAATTACCGGACGGATTGACGGGATACTGAAAACAGGAACAGCAGAAGCACCCGATATTTATGTATATGAGCTAAAAACAACAAACAAGGATATTAACGAAATAAAGCCGGCAGATAAGCCTGAACACTTAGGACAAGCTTACTGTTATGCATATATATACTGCAAGAAACATAATATTGACACAATAAATATAAGGCTGGTATACATAAACAGAGAGACCCAGGACAGTATTAATTTCGAGTACATGAATTCATTCAAGGAACTGGAGAATATATATTCTGAACTTGCAAACAGATATCTTGACTGGGTAACAGGAATAAGAAAGTGGAAGATAATAAGAGACCAGAGTATTGAAACACTGGAATTCCCTTTTGGTACATACAGGGCTGGCCAGAAAAAACTAATGAGTGAAGTATATAACTGTATAAATGACAGCATAAAACTCTTCGCTACTGCTCCGACCGGTATAGGCAAAACTATGGGTGTATTGTTCCCTGCAATAAAGGCATTAGGTGCAGGCCTTGTAGATAAACTGATGTATCTGACAGCAAAAACCGTGACGGCAAAAGTAGCTGTGGATGCATACAGAAAACTGGAAAAAGGCGGTCTTAATTTAAGAACTATCTGTATAAATGCCAAAGACAAAGTATGTCCACTGGTAAAAAGAGATTGTGATCCAGATAAGTGCCCAAGGGCAAACCAATATTATTTAAGAGCCAGGACATGTATAAAAGACATGCTTCATGAGCAGTTTTTTGATCGGGATATAATTGCTAAGTATGCAGATAGTTATAACATCTGTCCATTTGAACTGAGTCTGGATCTTTCTAATTACTGTGACCTGATAATCTGCGATTATAACTACCTTTTTGATCCGAGAATAAGATTACAGAGATATTTCGATTATGAAAACGAGGAATCTTTCTGCTTTATGGTGGATGAAGCGCATAATCTGGTAGAGAGAGGCAGAGAAATGTTTTCCTGCTCTTTGAGTATAAAACAGCTTGATGATTTCAAAAGCGGTATAAAAAAAGAATGGAAGGCATTAAGAAAAAGCGTTAATGAACTTATCAATGAGATGAAAGAGCTGCAGATGGAACATTTTTCGGTTCTGAATAAAGGATTCATTTCGCAGAATGATCTGCCATCAAGCCTTATTGAAAAAACAGACAAATGTCTTAACGATATTATGATGTATGATCTTTCTAAAATATCTGATGATAAAAGGGAAATATTCTTAGATGGCATGTTCAATCTTCTTTTCTTTTCAAGAGTTGCTCAGTATTATGATAAGCGATTTACAACGCTGTTTTCGTCAGAAGGCAAAGAGCTGGATATTAAGCTGATGTGCATTGACCCTTCTTACCTTTTAAAGGAGAGCATGGATATGGGTAGGTCATCAATACTATTTTCTGCAACTTTAGAGCCTAAAAGGTATTACATGGACCTTTTAGGCGGAGATATGAATATGGACAGCTTCATAACTTTAGATTCACCATTCCCAAAGGAAAACTTGAATATAAAACTTGTTACAGAAGTCTCTACAAAATATAAAGACAGAGATGCATCATATGAAAGAATAGCGCAGATACTGAAAAGTGAATTCACTAAAAAAACTGGCAACTATATGGCATTCTTCCCTTCATATGCATATATGAGGCGTGTTATGGATATATTCACTATCATTTACCCTGAGGCAGTAATTCTTGAGCAGAAAGCGAATATGGATGATACTGACAGAAGCTTGTTTTTGGATAGGTTCGAACAGTTCGGTGATAATACATTGGTAGCCTTTGCTGTTATGGGAGGACTTTTCGGAGAAGGAATAGATCTTGTGGGAGAAATGCTTTCCGGTGCTGCAATAATTGGTCCTGGACTCCCAATGGTCTGTCCGGAAAGAGAGCTTATAAAAAAGTATTTTGATGATAATGACATGAACGGATTTGATTATTCTTACACATATCCGGGAATGAACAGGGTGCTTCAGGCAGCAGGAAGGGTAATAAGAAGCGAAACTGATACTGGTTTTGTACTGCTCATAGATTCCAGGTTCGGTACTTCAAAATACAAATCCCTATTTCCAAAGTGGTGGAACTATAGTAATATATAGTCTAAGTCTTAAAAAGGAAGGTATTTATGTTAAAGCAATATCTGTATATACTGGCAATTTCAGCAGTTCCCATTATTGAACAGAGAGGCGCGATTCCAGTCGGGATTCTTCTTTACAGGCTGGACCCGGTTCTTGTTACGCTTGTTTCATATGTAGGGTCTTTAATCCCCATGTTTTTTGTAATATACTGCTTTACACCGATATTTAAATGGCTCAGCACAAAAAAAATCCTTAAATGGTTTTATGATTTCATTGATAAAAAAGTAAAAAAAGGCCAGAAAAAAGTTGAAAGGTATGAGACAATGGGGCTTGCAATATTTGTCGCGATACCTCTGCCTGTTACAGGAGTCTGGACTGGAAGCGCTATAGCGGCATTTATGCAGATGGACAAAAAGAAAGCCTTTTTAAGCGTAAGCGCAGGAGCCGCTATGTCTGCTATCATAATTACCTTAATCTGCTATATTGCACCTAAACTTTTGGGATATTAGTAAGGTTTATAATTAAATAAATAATACTGTTTAAAAAGAGGCAGTTGTCCATAATTCCCCAGTCTATTTAATAAATATAATTCTGATGGTATAATGACCTTCATGAAGATTGTTGAATTCAATAAAAAAGACATATCAGATTTTTTCCTTCCGCGAAAAGCCCAAAGCTGTAAATCGGATTATGGAAGGTTTCTTGTAATTGCTGGCTCTTATGGCATGACAGGAGCCTTAAAATTATGTGTAGATTCCTGTTACAGAAGCGGTGCAGGCCTTGTATATTACACTGCACCTGAAAAAGACTTATTAATATATGATCTTCTAACTACTGAAGGCATTACAGTACCAGTTGAAAATATTCTTTCGATTATTGAAAACAAAGACTGCATATGCATAGGATGCGGTCTTAATAATGATAATGAGAATGTGATGCTCTTAAAGAAAGTGCTGGAGAATTCAAAATGCAGTATTGTAGCTGATGCTACAGCGCTTAGGATGCTTTCTGGAAATAAAGATATGTTGAAGAAGCATGGCCACAGGATGACTATACTTCCTCATCCAGGAGAAATGTCAGGTCTTACCGGAATATCCATATCAGATATTCAAAAAGACAGAGTCGGTACAGCTTACAAATTTTATGAGGAGTATGGATGCATAACAGTTTTAAAAGGAAATAATACTGTTGTCGCAGGGAATGATTCAGTATACATTAACAATACAGGGAATCCTGGGATGGCTACAGCCGGTTCAGGTGATGTTCTTGCAGGTATGGTGACTGCATACTCAGTTATGTCGAAAGATATGTTCAGAAATGTCTGTTCTGCAGTTTATATGCATGGATTGGCTGGGGATCTTGCTGTTAAGGACTTAGGCATGATAAGCATGATATCATCGGATATAATAAAGTATATACCCAGAGCGCACAAGGAGGTGGCATGTGGAAAAGCCTGACAGGGTGTGGGTGGAAATTGATCTAGACTGCATATCGCATAATATATTACAAATCAGAAAAAAAACAAATGATACAAAAGTAGCTGCTGTTATAAAAGCGGACGGTTATGGGCATGGAGCAGTAGAAATAGCTCAGACACTTTGTGAGAATGGCGTGTATATGCTTGTTGTCGCAACGCTTGATGAAGGGATAAGCTTACGAAGAAACGGCATAACGGCTCCTATACTGGTGCTTGGCTATATATGCCCAGAGAAAATCGAACAGGCAATAGACAATAACCTTGCTGCAACTATAACCAATCTGGATATGGCAAGGAAGTTTTCACTGGTCGCAGAAAAACTGGGAAAAACTCTGTATGCCCACATTAAGATAGATACAGGCATGCACAGGGTGGGATTTGCATATGATGATCTGGAACCTGTTCTTGAAGCACTGGGTTTAATAAATATACATTACAGCGGGATATTCTCGCATTTCTCCACTGCTGATGAACAGGACAAGACATATACAGACATACAGCATAAAAGATTTATTGACATCCTAGATAGTATAAAACAAGCAGGTTACGATATAGCCTTAAAGCATATATGCAACAGCGGAGGAGTTTTACTGCATGAAGACAAGTATCTTGACATGGTTAGGCCTGGAATAATTATATATGGGTTATATCCTTCAGAATTCTGTAAAGAACATGACGGGTTGGAATTAAAATGTGCAATGAGCTTCAAATCCAGGATAATCCAGATCAAGAAAGTAAAAAAAGGCCAGCCTATAAGTTATGGTAACAGGTATATCACAGATAAAGACAGTATAATTGCTACAATAGCATGCGGATATGCAGATGGATATTCCAGGGTTCTTTCACAGAAAACTGATGTATTCATAAACAATCAGAGAGCTCCGGTCGTAGGCAGTATCTGTATGGATATGTGCATGGCGGATATTACAGATTTGGTTGGGGTTAAGGAAAATGATGAAGTTGAGCTGTTTGGGTCTAATATCCCAGTCGAATATATTGCATCTATATGTTCAACAATAAATTATGAGTATATATGTAAAATAGGCGCAAGAGTACCAAGGGTGTACATAAAAGAAGGGAATATTATAAAGATAAATAACCTTCTCAATTGAGTAACTCATTTATGAGAAGCACATTGACCGTTATTCAATTCGTTATGTATAATGTATAAGAACGTAAAACCGTAATAAAGAGGAGAACAAAAGATGAGACAGCAGAAAAAGACCACGATAGCGATAATAACCATTGTATTGGTAATGAGCCTTATGTTCTGCACGACAGCACAGACTGCGGATTTGGTAATCGCAAGCGTCGAATATGTAGACGCCAAAATAGCTGAAGTAAAAGCCCTTATACAGTCATCAGGAACTTCAGGGGGATCAACAACCAGCCCTGTGGATAATGCCAAAATTACAGAACTGGAAACAGCTCTTGGAAATGCTTTAAAAGAAATAGACGCCCTAAAATCAAGAATGGATTTTCTTGATGTAACCGTCAGGGACATGTCTGATAATTATGGCATGCAGGTTCTTCATGTTTATAACGGGGATGTAATATATGCGCTTGGAACTTCTGAAATTTTACTCAGAGCCGGCAATGCTGAAGTAATAGGAAATGCAAATAACGAAGGATTAAGTGATACTACCACAGGGGAGAATCTGGCTCCGGGAGCATCACTCAGCAAGGATCACTTCGTAATAATACCCAGAGGAGACGGAAGGGGAATCAAGATTACATCAGGGGAATGTTTCATAATGTACAGAGGCTCCTTCTCATATGTACCTGCAAATGGAAATTAAAAGTTATATACCTGTAAAAATAATATTTGGGAAAGGCTGTGTCTTTAATAATAAAGAAGTGTTTAAAGATACCGGACACTTTCCTTTAATTATTACAGGCAGAAGCGGAGCCAAAAAAAGCGGCGCATTTGATGATGTCATAAATGCTCTGGCCGGCGGACCGTATATCCTGTATGACAGGATTGAAGAGAATCCCAAAGTGTCTGCAGTTGAAGATGCTGCTATGATGAGCAAGAAATTTAATTGTGATTATATTATTGCTATTGGAGGAGGTTCCGCACTTGATGCGGCAAAAGCCATAGCGGTTTTAGCTGTAACTAACATGAGCGGTATGGATCTTTTTTCTAAGAAAATCGGAAAAGCCTTACCTATAATCGCCATACCGACAACAAGCGGGACTGGAAGCGAGGTTACACCTTATTCCATACTTACAGTTGATGAATGGCAGACAAAAAAGAGTTTCGCATCTGAATATATTTTCCCAAAATATGCATTACTGGATCCTAAATATACATACAGCCTTCCTGCTGATTATACAATATCCACAGCTTTTGATGCAGCAAGCCACCTTTTTGAAAGCTATTTTTCACTAAAGAGCACTAACCTGTCGCAGATGTATTCAATTGAAGGCATACATTCTTTTGCAAAAGCAGTTAATGCATTACAGATAAAGCAGTTTGACGAACAGAGCAGAAACGATCTTATGTATGCTTCAATGCTTGGCGGTATAGCAATTTCCCATACAGGAACAACTGCAATGCATGCATTGGGTTACTCCATGACATATTTTCATAAGATGCCCCATGGGTTTTCCAATCTTTATTTTGTCAAGCCGTATTTTCAGCACATGATGAAACATGAAAAAGACAAAACAAAGCTGATTATAAAGGAGCTTGGGTTTTCTGATATTGACACGATGTGTGACTTCTTTCTTGAAAAGATGGAAAGACCTGTGCTTAATCAGGAACAGTGTGTAAAATACGGAGCTATCGCTATGATACAGTCCAGTATTAAAGCTACTCCGGGCAATCTGGAAACAGAAGATATAGTGAGGATGTACAAAGAGGCGGGCAGTTTATGATAACTTACTATCATGTCCCAGAGAGCAAAGCAAAAGATGCAGTGTCTTTCGGGATGAAGCTTTCAGAATACGGTGACTCGTTTATTAAGACAGGCAATGGACCGAAAACTGTTATTGTGTCATATCTGTGCCCTGCTGATGATATTAAGAGATATAACATACCTGGATATACATGCTTATGTATTGATGTTCCTATCGAAAAGACATATGTAATAGAAGGTGCATATCTGGAGATGGAAAACTCCAATGCTCTTGCAGGCTCGCTTATGAAAGCTTGTGAATATAGGCTGGGAACATACAGAAAACCTCTTGTACTCATAACCACTACTGTTTTTTCCGAGAAAATAAAAGTGCTTGGAAAATTTATGGATGTTCCTATAATTGTTGATGACTCAGAAGAATTGTATTTGAAAAGCGCTCTGATGGAACTGGAAGACACTGACAGCCATTATTACGAAAAAGCGTTATCAGGATATCTTTTCGTCTCGGAAGATGCACGTAAAATAGGCGAAAAGAACGGATATATTGAATATCTATTGAATAAGAAGAAATACATAGTAAGAAAGCCAGGCAATAAATAATGTATGATATGGAATATATAAAGCTTCCATACATCAATTCCACTAATACATATGCAAAAGATAATGCAAAATCTTTTAGTAAGGAAATTACTTTAATACAGTCCGAAGTGCAATCACATGGAAGAGGGCGGCTCGACAGGGCATTTATATCTGATAACTCCCAGGGTGCATGGTTTTCTGTGGCAATTAAGCCTGAAAAAGGTATTATCACCCCTGAAATGGTACTGCTGATGCCTGTTATGGCAGCTTCTGCGACAGCTTTAACTATAGAGACAGTATATGGTATAAGACCAGGGATAAAATGGCCTAATGACATATTGATAAATAGCAAAAAAGCCTGTGGCATATTATGTGAAAGCAGGATTATACATAATGATGTTTATTTAGTAGTTATCGGTATCGGTATAAATCTCAATCAGAAGAAAATGCATCCGGATATAGCGGATATTGCTACTTCACTGCTTATCGAAACAGGAACTGAAGTTCCCATTGACCTCATAATACAAAATATATGTGGAAATGTAGCCTTCTTCTATGATAAAATTAAGCATGGGGAAACAGCCTGCATCATAGATAAGTGGAATGAATACTCTTTAATGAATAACGCGGTTATAACCTATACGAAAGAGCAGTTATCATATACAGCAATTTCAAAAGGAATAAACACTGATGGAAGGCTTATAATAGAACAGGACGGAAAGATAATATACCTTGACTCCAGTGAGGTAAGGTTAAAAATACAAGGAGTATAAGATGACAGATAACCAGAATGCTTCATCAAACGACAGAAACCAGCAGAAACCAAGAAAAAACAACAATAACTACTACAGAAAGAAAAAGAATCCTTATTACAACAAGCAGTATAATAGCCAGCTCAAAGAAGAAGCTGCTGAAAATGTCTTTACTGAACCTGCTGTGACAGAAAAAAAAGAAGAAGCAGGCAGTAAAAACACTTTTCAGAACAAAGGGTATAATAACTATAAGCGGTACAATAAGGAAAGAAGAGTAAGCCGTGAAGCAGTGGAAACAACTGAGGACATTAAAAAAGATATTCTCAGGATAGAGAAGGAAATACGTCTTGAGATTGAAGAAATAAAGATGATAAGGGTGTAAGGTATGCTTTTAGCGATTGATGTAGGAAATACTAATATTGTAATGGGTGTGCATAACAAGAGCGCATATACTGATGTGTGGCGTCTTACTACAAACAAGGAAAGGACCGCAGACGAGTTCGGAGTGTTCTACATGAATATGTTCAATGCAGCCGGATTGAAACTGTCCGATATCGACTCAATAATACTTTCTTCAGTTGTACCTGGGATAATGTATACGCTGACTCATAGTCTGGAAAAGTATTTTAACCTGACTCCCATGATGGTAGAACAGGGAATTAAGACCGGATTAAATATAAAGATTGATAATCCTAAGGAGCTTGGAGCAGATATAATAGTTAACCTGGTTTCAGCTTATGAAACATATAAAGGTCCTGCCATAGTAATAGATTTTGGCACAGCAACCACATTCAGCTGTGTAACAAAAGATTTCGAATGTCCTGGCGTCGTAATATGTTCAGGTGTTAAGCTTACAGCAGAAGCCCTTAATAAAAAAGCAGCAAAGCTTCCAAACATAGACATAATTATGCCACCTAAAGTCATAGGTAAGAATACCATAAATTCCATGCAGTCGGGATTGGTGTACGGATACTTAGGGCAGATAGCCAGTATAGTCAAGTATATGAAGAAGGAGCTCGTTGACGACTACAACCAGAATTATGAGGATATAAAGGTAATAGCTACAGGAGGTCTTTTAAATCTTATCGCTAAAAAAAGCGATCAGATTGACTATGTGGACAGCATGCTCACCCTGAATGGGCTTAAACTGGTTTATGACAAGAATAAACCTAAGACAGAAGGAAAGGCATAATATATTTATGGCAAAAGGAATAATTATTTCTTTCGAAGGAACCGATGGCTCCGGAAAGACGACTCAGATAAAAGCCTTGAGTGAATACCTTGCTAAGAAAGGTTACCAGTCTGAAATGCTTCGTGAACCTGGGGGAACTAAAATCGGAGAGGAAATCCGTTCAATAGTGCTTAATAAGTATAATACCGAAATGGCCTCTCTGACAGAAATGCTGTTATATGCGTCTTCAAGAGCGCAGATGATGGAAGAAAAGGTCGAGCCTCTGCTTAAAGAGGGCAGGATAGTGATACTTGACAGATTTTTCGATTCATCTCTTGCATATCAGGCTTTTGGCAGGGATCTGGACTTTGATGCAGTACTGTCCATAAACCTTGCAGCAGTAAAGAATATAATTCCTAAGATTACATTTTTTATTGATATAACACCTGAACAGTCTCTAAAGAGACGACAGAACGCATCGGAAACTGACCGGCTGGAAAATGAGGATATGTCCTTTCACTACAAAGTATATGAAGGATATAAGAAACTTTTAGAAAAGTTTCCAGACAGGATAGTAAGGATTGACGGGACTAAAGAAGCAAAGGAAATAACAAAAGAAATAACATCATATGTAGATAATATTTTGAAGGAGGATTAGATGAAGCTTATATTCGCAATAGTAAATGATGAAGATGAACTCGACGTAATGAGAGGGCTCAGTCAGGAAGGTTATGGAGTTACAAAGCTTTGTTCTACAGGCGGATTCTTGAAATCCGGAAATACCACCTTGCTTATTGGTGTTGATGATGAAAAAATGGATCACGCAATTGAAATTATTAAAACAAAATCCAAGAGCAGGAAGAAGATAGTTAATTCCTCAATGATCGGATCATCACAAGGAGCAGTTCTGACAGGATATCCGATAGAAATAACCATGGGCGGGGCAACAATTTTTGTAACTGATGTAATAAAATACATCAAGGAATAAAATGACAGACTTTAACGACATCAAAGGAAGGAAGCCTTTAAAAGAACAATTATCAAAACTGATTGCAAAAGGCAGAATAAGTCACGGGTATATATTCGAAGGCCCTTCGGGTTCAGGCAAGAAGCTCATAGCAGATGCTTTCTCTGAACTTCTTTTTTGCAGTAATCCTGACAAACTTAATCCATGCGGTATATGTGAAGGGTGCACCGGATACAAAGAGAAATATATACTGCAGAGCGATAAAGCAATTACTGTCGAGGATATCAGGAATCTTACTGCAGATACGCAGCTAATGCCTATTCATAACAGACGTAAAATATATATTATCCACGATGCCGATACAATGACGGACCAGGCACAGAACGCATTTTTAAAAACTCTGGAAGAACCTCCTTCTTATGCATATTTCATACTTACAGTGACTAACTCGGAACAGATGATAGATACAATACGCTCGCGAAGCATCATAATTTATACCGGAGTAAATTCAAAACAGGAAGTACTGGAATATCTTGAAGAGAAGCATCCCGATTCGGATATGCAGTATATATATTCTGCAGCATGTTTTTCTGAAGGATGTATTGGAAGAGCGGACACACTAATATCAGATGAAACATTCAAACAGACAAGGATAGCTGCAATCGGATATCTTAGCGAGATAAAGACAGATTTAACTGAAAAGGATATTAAAACAGACATAACAGTTTTTTTGGAAGTGCTGCAAAGCATATTCCGTGATACAGTCATATATAAAGAAACAGGTCAAACAGTTAACTTGATAAATACCGACATTTCGGATATTATAAAAAGAACAGCAGCAAAAAACAGCAGTAAAAGCCTGCTTAATGCATATAATTCAGTTATGAAGGCTGCTGAATATATAAAAGATAATGTATCTGCAAGTATAGCTGTAGGTACAATGAATATGGAACTGATGGAGGAATTAAACATATGACAACAGTTGTTGGAGTAAAGTTCAGACAATCGAACAAAATATACAGCTTCGCTCCGGGAAACTGGAAGCTTGATATAAATGATAAAGTGATAGTTGAGACAGTCAGGGGTACTGAAATGGGAACTGTGGCTTCTCCGATTACAGAAGTAGAAGAATCTGCTATTGTTGCACCTCTTAAAGAGATTGTCAGAAAGGCTACATCTGAGGATCTGGCAAAAGCAGAGGAATCAAAAAATAAAGAATGTGAAGCTTTCGGAATCTGTGAAAAAAAGATATTGGAACACAAGATAGCCATGAAACTTGTTGGAGTAGAAGCAGCTTTTGACATGAGTAAAATACTTTTCTACTTTACTGCTGACGGCAGGGTAGACTTTCGGGAACTTGTCAAGGATCTGGCATCAACCTTTCGTACAAGAATTGAATTAAGGCAGATAGGCGTACGTGACGAAGCTAAGCTTCTTGGCGGAATAGGGATATGCGGAAGAGCTTTCTGCTGCAAGACTTTCTTAAACGAATTCCAGACTGTATCCATAAAAATGGCAAAAGACCAGGCAATGTCCTTAAATCCGCTTAAGATATCCGGGGTATGTGGAAGGCTTATGTGCTGCTTGAAATATGAACATGAAGTTTATACAGACCTTATAAAAAAGACACCTGGTATCGGAGCTATAGTTCAGACAGCTGATGGAAAGGGAGAAGTCATTGATGTCAGCATGCTTAAAGGGATGCTAAGAGTCAAACTGGATAAGGGCGAAGAGATAGACATAAGGCAATACAATGCTCAGGATGTTACAGTGCTGAAAAAATCCAGTAGATACAAGGTATTACCTGATGTGGAGAATGATTCTCTGGATATAAACGAGCTTACAAAGCTTGAAGATAATTAATATTGTTTTTCTGAAATCATAGTGTTAATATACACTCTAATGGGAAAAGCAGGACTTTCTGCGATTCTGATGTCATTTGCTCCTCCTGGAGCTTTTTTGATAGATATAACTCATAAGCAACTTTTAAAGCATAATTTGTGACTATCTTCATGATTTTATCTGATAATGCAAGTTGCATATGATATACTTCATTTTGCATTATGATACTGTAAGAGCATGAGGGGGTATTAATTATGAACAGGGCATTTCCAATATTTAAAGTGACAAAAAAAGCTGAATATTCACTTAAAAACGGTCATCCCTGGGTATATGCTGCAGAGATAACTTCAGTTTCAGAAACACCTGAAAACGGGTCTTTGGTTGATGTGCAGTCAGAAAAGGGAACTTATCTTGGAACTGGGCTGTACAGTGAGAAAAGTAAAATACATGTGCGTATTCTGTCATCAAACACAAATGATATATTTGATGAACAGTTTTTTGAGAGAAGAATCCGTTATGCAGTTCTGTTCAGACAGACAGTAATGAGGGAAGATTTTGACAACTGCCGCCTTATCTTCGGTGAAGCTGACGGGCTTCCTGGGCTGACAATAGACCGTTTTGGGAAAATACTTGTTGCTGAAGTGCTTTCGTATGGTATCGATAAGCGAAAGGACATGATATTCAGGTTACTGCTAAAAGTACTTGATGAAGTTAATGTCGATATTGAAGGAATTTATGAAAGAAATAACATATCGATCAGGAAGCTGGAAGGATTATCCGAGTACAAGGGATGGTATAAATCTGATTTATTAACTCACCCGCATTCGACCATAACAAACATAACAGAAAACGGGATAACATATGAGGTGGATTTTGAAAACGGACAGAAAACCGGATATTTTCTTGACCAGAAATATAACAGACAGCTAGTAGCAAAACTTTCTTTGGAGAAGAATGTACTCGACTGTTTTACGCATACAGGATCTTTTGCCTTAAATGCTGTTAAAGGTGGAGCAAAGCATGTAACAGCTGTGGACATTTCACAGTATGCCATCGACATGGCAAAGAAGAATGCGCAAATAAACGGATTTACCGAAAAGATGGATTTTAAGACATGTGATGTATTTGACTTTCTTTTGGATTTATCGCAAAACAGGCAGTCCCCATATGACTTTATAATACTTGACCCACCGGCTTTTACCAAAAGCAGCAAGACTGTGTATAATGCATCGAAAGGGTACTATGAGATTAATTTTCGGGCGATGAAGCTGCTTCCAAGGGGAGGATATCTGGCAACATGTTCCTGTTCACATTTTATGCGTAATGACCTTTTTGTCGGAATGCTTAAAAAAGCTGCATATGATGCAAATGTACAACTCAAACAGATTGAGGAACGTCAGCAATCACCGGACCATCCAATTTTATGGAATGTTCCTGAAACTGACTATTTGAAGTTCTATGTGTTCCAGATAATTTGATGCTCGGCATTTCAGCCATAAGCGGATAGATATAGGCATATTCTAAATACATATATCCTAATTACTTTTGTGACCTTGCTTTTTAAATTTCATGGCTATATAATTTTGCTTAATATACTATGGGAGGTGTAACATGCCATATAGAATAACTGATGAATGTATCAGCTGCGGTGCATGCGAGGCAGAATGCCCTGTAAGCGCTATCACTCAGGGAGACGATATTTATGTTATAGACGCAGAACTGTGCATATCATGCGGAGCTTGTGCGGATGTATGCCCTGTTGATGCTCCAGTTGAGGAATAACAGATTTCTAAACACTGAGAACCGGCGGCTAGACCGCCCTTTTTCATTTTGGGGGCAGGAAAGGTTATCATGACAGATCACTATTTTACGGACAAACCGTTAACCAAAGATAATATGTTTGAATACAAGGTTAAAATTAACGAAGTGGATTTCAGGTTCTACTCTGACAGCGGAGTGTTTTCCAAACAGGGTATTGACTATGGTTCCAAGCTTCTTATTGATTCAGTCCTTTTGGATTCAGATAAACCAGAAAGCGGGTTATCCAATGAAGATAAGCCTTCGCTTGCAGATTTAGGCTGTGGAATAGGGGTTATAGGGATAATCCTTAACAGGCTTTTGAAGATAAATAATTCATATCTTTATGAAGTTAATGAAAGAGCAGCTGCCTTAGCGAAAATAAATATCGATAAGAACATGTCTAAAAGGACATATATAAAGAAAATGGATATAACTAAAGAAAGCATATCGGAAAAAGTTGATATATGCGTCACCAATCCCCCTATAAGAGCAGGTAAAACAGTAGTATTTGCTTTTTATGATAAAGCATTCGAGATACTAAATGAGGGCGGCACTTTTTACTGTGTTATTCAGAAGAAACAGGGACTGGATAGCACTAAAAAGAAATTATCTGAGCTTTTCTGTAGTGTTGAAACAATTAACAGAAGCTCCGGATATCATATTCTCAAATGCATTAAATAGCGAAGCTGACACATATTATGAGCCAGACAGATATGATATAATCTGGATATAACAATGTATGGAGGTTGCACATTAAGGTATATGCCTTAGTCGGTCCTAGCGGAACCGGCAAAAGCCATAAATCCACGCTTTTGGCTTCGGACATGGGAATAACCCATATAATTGATGACGGCTTATTAATAAGCGAGAACAGAGTCATAGCAGGGAAAAGCGCAAAAAAGGAAGCTACGAAAATAGCTTCCATAAAACGAGCAATCTTTGATGATAATGATCATCGCAAGGAAGTAGCAAAGGCAATAAAAGCCAGCAAAGCCGACTCTATACTGATACTTGGGACATCTGACAAGATGGTGAACGAAATTGCCCAGAAACTGGAAATGCCACCTGTTCAGAAGATTATAAGGATTACGGACATATCAGATGAAGAGGAAATTGCCATTGCGACCAAGAGCCGGCAGGAGAAAGGAAAGCATGTAATACCTGTGCCTACTTTTGAAATTAAGAAAGATTTCGCAGGATATCTTCTTGATCCATTATATATATTCAGAAGAAGAGATAAATCAAAGTACGAACCTGACGGTACCAAGACCATAGTAAGGCCGACATTCTCATATCTTGGAGGGTATACAATATCTAATAACACGCTTTTCCAGATTGCCAGCTACGGATGTACTGCAATAAACGGCTTTGAAGGCATGACTCGTTTTCGCGTCATAAATAAACCTGAAGGGATTGCATTGGAAGTTAATATAACAGTTAATGTTGATTATGACATAATTGAGACTCTAAGACAGGTCCAGCAGAAGATATTTGATGTGCTGGATTTTACAACAGCTCTGAACATGGTCAGAATTGATGTAACTGTAAAGAGTATCATGATAAATGGGGAAGTATATACCTGAAGCTAGTCGATTAACATCACTTTATCAATACGTATAAGGCCAGCCATGAGCAACATAAAGATGCCTGTTATTATCATTAATAATCTTAAAGGCATTATGTCAGCCAAAGGTCCGAATACAGCCATACCTATTGGAAGACATCCGCTGAACATGGCATTCTGGAATCCAAATACTCTTCCTATCATTGATGCATCAGATTTCTGCTGTATTATGGTCATAATGGATGTCTGTACCATAGTAAGGGCTACTCCGTATATTACCATTAGGATCAGATAAACGATAAAATTATCAATGATACCCATACCGATACCAAGTATACCGAAGGCTATAATGCCAGTTATCAATGTAAATATCTGTTTTTTGAATCCTCCCCATATGCCAATCAGCAAACCGCCTGCCGCCATGCCTGCAAATCCCACTATTTCAACAATGGACATGTATGCATAACTGCTGTTATACTCACGGCTTACAAACAGAGTAGCTAAAAATCCTGCAGGAACAGAAAGAAAAATAAAAATTCCGAAAAATATGAGAAGCTTGCGAAGATATGAATTAGAAAATGCATATTTCATGCCTTTTATCATTTCCTGGAATACAGATTCAGAACTGTCAGTATTAATTACTGTCTGTTTCGGTATGGCAAGAGCTGATAATATCCCTATTCCTACAGCAGCAGTAGCTATATCAATCAAAAGAGTAGAGGGCAATGTGCTGAATGAAAGTATCGCTCCTGCAGCTGCCGGCGCTGCAAACTGTACGACTGACTGTACAGTAGCATTTATTCCATTGAACTTCATAAGATGCTCTTCTGGTACAAACAAAGGTATGACTGAACTTACTGCAGGTGTCTGTATTCCTGCACCTAATGAACGGATAACAGAAGCTATAAGCAGGGCGATGAATACTGTGTTATCGTTTGATATGTGTGGCAATAACAGCACGAGAACAAGTGTAGAAATAGCTATTATCGCATCAGAGAATATAATCAGCAGTTTTTTTGAATAGCGGTCTGCCCACACCCCGGCAAAAAACGAGATTATAAACTGTGGAACAAATGAGCATATTGTAAGAGCTGATACCCATATGCCTGATGATGTTTTAAGCGTTATATACCAGACTATAGCAAATTGTACGAGTGAGGATCCGAACAGTGTTACTGCCTGGCTTGACATGAATAATAATATTTTACTTTTCCAATTCTGCATTTGAGCCTCCTTCAAAACTGAAGGCATTTTACTACACATATTAACCTTGGTGTTATACTGTAATGTTAGAAAAATTAATATTTTATCTTTTTTACAATATTTTTCTTACTGACAAGAGCTTTTCTTATGATACAGGCATCGGATAATGTGTTTTCCAATGAAATAACCAGTTTATCGCAGGCAGTTATTATATCTTCATCTGCGAAAGGCGTGTTCAGCACATATTCTATTTCCGAACTTCTATATGTTTTATTCTTCATTACTGAAAGAAGACGTAATATTGATGATAAGGAATAGTTTGCCAGACGAAGGGTCCTAATTATACTCAGAATTCTCAAATCATTCTCATCATATACCCTGTATCCATTGGATTTTCTTTTAACATCTATAAGTCCGTTTCTATCCCAGTTTCTTAAAGTGTCAGCTGTTATGTTAAGATATGTTGCTGCTTCATTCTTTTTTAAGAATATTTTTTCAGAAGGAATATCATTTCGGAGTATATTCTCAGCAGCCATTACTGCATTTTTGGCATGACGTAATTCGCTTTCAATCATTTCTATATAGATATCCGTCTGAATGGCAGCTTCACTGAATTCCATCTTTGCGCACAGTTTGATTATTTTAACCACCTGATTTCTCAGTCCGTTCTGTAAAACTTCTGTCCTCAAGGCAATCCTTATGAGTTTTATCTGAAAAATATGCAGATCTGTAAATACCCTGTAACCGTTGCTCTTTCTTATTGGTGTGGTTATTAAGGATTGCTGCTCATAGAATCTTACTGTATTAGGATGTATTCCGCATATTTTTGCTATTTCGCATGTCGAGTAGATCTTCACAAGTATTCCTTTCGCAGTTCATGTATTGCTATTATAGTATATACCAAGAATAATTAGAGTTGATGATTGAGTTGTCAACAAGGAACTTAAGCTTCTCTTGACAATATTTATATTATGCCTTAAACTATCGATATATTTTGATTAATGGAGTGTGAAAATCCTTAATGGATAGTGACAGTATATACCGAAGTATCACCCTGATCGTCCTTATCGTCGTGGGCGGTCTATTAGCGGGTATGGAAACGGCATATTCATCTTGTAACAAAGTCCGGCTGAAATATAATGCGGAAAACGGCGACAATAAGTCTGAAAGAGTCCTGAAGATAATCGAGCAATCAGATAAATCAATCACGACTATCCTTATATTATTAAACATAATACATATATCCGCTGCCTCGATAGCCACTGTGGTTGCAGTACGGCTTTTAGGAGAGATAGGTTCTCTGGTCTCAACAATTGTTCTTACTATACTTATATTCACTTTCAGTGAAGTAATTCCAAAAAGCATAGCTAAAGACAATGCAGACTCATATGCAATAAAGGCTGCTCCTGTATTAAGAGTTCTGATAATTATCCTTACCCCTTTTGCCTATATCCTTTCTGCAACAGGAAGGCTGTTAAGAAAATTTATGGGAAATAGCACTAAGGAACCAACGATGACTGAAGATGAGCTTCAGAGCATGATAGAGACGATTGAAGAAGAAGGCGTACTGGAATCTGACCAGAGTGAGCTTATCCAGTCAGCAATAGACTTTCTGGATACTACTGCTGCTGATATCCTTACCCCAAGAGTAGACATAGTCGCAGTTGATATAGACTGGCGTAAGGAAAAGATCGACAGCACGGTCATAAAAGAAAAATTCTCCAGACTCCCGGTTTATGAAAATACGATAGATAACATAATTGGTGTTCTGCAGTCAAGGAAGTATTTAAGAGGTATGCTCAACAATTCTGCTATAGATATAACAGCTTTGATGGATAAACCAATATTTGTACACCAGAGCATGCTGGTTAATACGCTTTTTGAAATGATGAGTGCAAAAAGAGCCCATATGGTAATTGTAACAGATGATTATGGGGGAACAGCCGGTTTAATCACTATGGAAGATATAATGGAAGAACTGGTAGGCGATATTTATGATGAAGATGATATAGTAGAAGAGGATTATGTTTATCTGGATGATGGAGCATTGGAAATTGCAGGCGAACTGCGTATGGATGAGCTTTTAGACATACTGGATATTCCATACAATGATGATATTATAGAACATAAAACAATTTCTGCATGGACCATGGAACATCTTCAGAATATACCAGCTGTTGGAGATTCATTTGAGGATTTCGGTCTGCACGTTTCAATAAAAGAATTGGATGGTATGAGGATTGAGAAGCTTCTGGTTAAAGCTGTATGCAGTAATGAAGCAGAAAATACTGAACAAGAAGAAAAAGGCAGAAAGAAGAAAGATGAGGTAGCTGAGTAATGGAGTGGCTTATCTATCTTGGAATAATTATACTTGTGATTTTCTCATTCCTTTTTTCTGGTACTGAAATAGCATTTACATCACTTAACATAGGAAGAATCAGGTTGGAAGCGGAATCTGGAGATGTAAAAAAGAAAAAAACTTATGACCTGGCAAAAAACTTCTCCTCTGTGCTTTATACAGTTTTAGTCGGAAATAACCTGGTAAACATCGCTGTTTCTTCATTGACAACACTTTTGGCATTAAGGATTGTAGAGAGAAGCAATACAAGTCTTCCTGTTCAGACTATAACTGTCGTTATTACTACTGTGGTGATACTTATATTCGGTGAAATAACACCGAAACTGGTTGCAAACGATAATCCTAACAGATTTGCGGTAAATGTAACATGGATGGTTAAGATATTCGTGTTCATCTTTAAACCTGTTGTATTTTTAGTTACAAAGATGACTGAAAAGCTTTCAAAATTATGGAAGCCTAAAAAAGAAGAGCCTTCTGTTACTGAAGACGAGCTTTTAAGCATAGTTGAAACAATTGAGGAAGAAGGCGGATTCACACAAAAGGAAAGTGACCTCATTAAGTCAGCAATAGAGTTTTCTGATGATCTGGCTTTTGAAATTCTTACACCGAGGGTTGATGTTTTTGCAATAAACATTGATGATGATCCGAAGGATATAATCCAGTCAGTGCTGGAAGAAGAGTATTCCAGAGTGCCTGTGTATAAAGGCACAATTGACAACATAGTAGGAATACTGAGCACAAAAAAACTATTGAAGGCTGCTGTAAAGAAAGGCTCGCAGATAGATATCCGTACAATGATGCGTGAGCCTCTGTATATATATAAAGCAATGGGGATATCTTCTGTTATGGAGGAGTTTAAAGCGAAAAGAGCACATATGGCTATAGTACTTGATGAGTTCGGAGGAACTATGGGTATTGTTACTTTAGAGGATGTGCTGGAGCAGCTGGTCGGTGACATATGGGATGAGACTGATGATCTGGATGAGGAAACAGTGGAAACATCCACGGGAACTTATGAGATTGCAGGAGATATGCTGCTAGATGACTTTCTTGATATGATAGAATATGAAGAGGATGATTACGAATCTGAATACACTACTGTCGGAGGGTTTGTAACTGAGATGCTTGGCCATCTTCCAAATGCGAATGACAGTTTTCTTTTTGACGGACATGTTATAACTGTACTGGAAGTAGTGAATATGAGAGTGGAAAAAGTCAGAGTGGAGGCAAGAAAAAATGCTGACTGATAAGATAAGATGGCTTGGACATGCATCCTTCCGTGTTGATGGCAGCAAGACGATATACTTTGACCCATTCAGAATAGATGAAGGCAGGAAAGCGGATATAATATTCGTTTCACATAAGCATTATGACCACTGCTCGAAAGAAGATATCTTAAAGATACTAAAACCTGAAACCAAGATTGTCACAGAAAAGGACTCGGCGAAAATTCTAGGGCTGGACAATATGATAGTCGTGAAGCCATATGACAAATTTGCAATCAATGGAATAGAGATAGAAGCCCTGCCTGCATATAACGTGACAAAACCCAATCACCCGAAGGAGAACGGATGGCTGGGTTTCTTAGTCAGGATGGATAATATATCCATATACCACGCAGGGGATACTGATCTTATTGAGGAAATGCGGAATATAACGGCAGATGTCGCACTTATACCAGTATATCCGGACAGTAAATATGTCATGAATCCTAATGAAGCAGCACAAGCGACATACTATATTAAAACAAGGGTAATAGTTCCAATGCATTACGGAGTTATAGGCGGTTCAAAACAAGAAGCTTTGGAAGTACGTGAAAAATCAAATCCGAAAACCTTAGTTACTATTATGGATATCCAAAAAAACAGCTTTTAGCCTTTTATTTGCCGCCCTGTAAGGATATAATCTATATACATATTACACAAACAGAGCAGATTGAGGTTATTTTAAGCAGAAAAAATGAGAGAAGAATACAACGGATCTGAAAAAACTCCGAATAAGACACTTATGAGAAATAAAAGAAAAAGAAGCAACAGGCAGGCACTTAAGGAAAAGCTGGCTATTATTCTGCTTACTATGTTTTATCTCGTTTTATCTTTAACTAATCTTGGTAATATGAAAGGGCCGGTAAACGGATGGACGCCGCAAAGAGCAGGGTCAGTCGTTTATGTTGATTTTGAACAGCAAGAGACTGTTGAGAGGATTACATATCTTTGCGGTTTGGGAGATACCTGGTACAACATAACCGCACTGGACTTATATTTCAAGGATATGTCAGGAAGATATGTTTATTTCGCAACTTTGGAAAAAGGGCCAAGCAAATTTCTTAAATGGCTTTATATGGACTTGGAACAGCCTGTTATAACAGATTCTATTAAAATTGTTTCAGGAATATATCAGGATAAGGAAGAGCAGTTTATTCGTGGAACAAGGGGGGAAATTATGGAAGTATGCTTCTTCGCTTCAGGTAATGATACTCCTATCCCCATAAACACAGTTACACCATCTAATCCATATATAGACGACAAATCCATTAATTTGTTTGATGAACAGGACCTGTTTGTTTATGAGCCTTCATATATGAACAGTACATACTTCGATGAGATATATTTTCCACGGACTGCTTATGAATTCATGATAAAAAGCGATACAGTTTATGAAAATACTCACCCTCACCTTGGCAAGATAATAATCATGTGGTCATATAAGCTGTTCGGGGTTAATCCTTTCGGGTACAGGGCTATGGGCGCGATAGCTGGAGCTTTGATGATACCAGTTATGTATGCTCTTGGGAAGAAGCTGTTTAAAAACCATTACTTTGCTATGCTTGGAGCAACGCTTCTGGCATTTGAATGCATGCATTTTGTACAGACGAGGCTTGGAACAGTGGACAGTTATCTGGTTCTTTTCATAATGCTTACCTTCTATTTCATGGCAAGTTATGTGGATATGGACTTAAGAAAGACGAGTTATTTTAAGACGCTCGTGCCTTTATTCTTTTCTGGTTTTTTCTTCGGGTGCGCGATATCCGTAAAATGGATTGGTTTTTACGCAGGAGCCGGAATAGCGCTTTTATTCTTCGTTAAGATGTTTTTAGAATGGAAGTCTTTCGGATATGGACGTATTGTTCATGGAGGCAAAGCGCTTGTTGCTAAAAATACTCTGCTTACATGCTTTATATGCCTGTTTTTCTTCATAGCTATACCTGCACTGATATATGCGGTATCGTATACCCCCATATTCCAGATACAGTCAGCTGCCATTGATAATGAAAAGTTTACAGTTATGGAAATGGCAGATAACATAATCGCAAGTCAGAAGCATATGTTTGAATACCATAAGGGAGTCACGCAAGACCATCCTTTCAAATCCAGCTGGTATACATGGCCGATTATGTACAGGCCTGTTTATTACTACTCTGCTCCTATTAAAGCCGAAGGTCAGTGGGGTACCATAGTAGCCATAGGCAATCCTGTAATATGGTGGACAGGCCTAGCTGCGCTCATAGGGACTGCGATAGTATCTATAAAAAGACGCGACAAAAGAGGCCTGTTTATATTTGCAGGATACCTTTCCATCCTGCTGCCATGGGCTGTAGCACCAAGAAGTATAACTTTCCTATACCATTACTTCGGATGTGTGCCTTTTATGATCCTGGCAATAGTGTACATAGCTTCATACTTTATGGAGGATAATCCTAAGATAAAGAAATACATTAACATATATGTCTTATTGAGTATTCTTGTTTTTGCAGCTTTCTATCCTGCTATGACAGGGATAAAGATCAGTGTCGATTATATCGAGCTTTTAAGATGGCTTCCAAGCTGGTGGTTTTGATGAAAGAACTATATGATGTATCTGCAACAGACAGAAATTCAAAATGGGAGAATATGATCTGCCGTAAGAAACAGATCAGTAGAAGAGAAAATGATATACGCTCAGAATTTTACCGGGATTATACCAGGATTATAAACAGCAGGGCTTTTCGAAGGCTTAAACAGAAAACACAGGTATTTTTCGCGACAAGGAATGACCATGTCTGCACAAGGATGGAGCATGTAAATAATGTATCATCAATAAGTTTTGGTATTGCCAGATATCTGGGTCTGAATGATGAGCTTGTGATGGCTATTGCTGCAGGCCATGACCTTGGTCATGCGCCTTTTGGTCATAGCGGCGAGAGGATTATTAACAAGATATCCAAAGAATACCTGAAGTCCGATTTCTGGCATGAAAAAAACAGTTTAAGGTTTATCGACTACTGTGAAACTATTCAGAATGCTTCAGGACAGGAAGAGAATTTGAACCTGACTTATGCGGTAAGGGACGGAATAGTCACGCATTGCGGTGAAATAGAAAAAAAACAGCTTATACCCAGAGAGGAATATATAGATCTTGAACGCATTAAAAATGCTTCAACGACTTCCCCTTATACATATGAAGGCTGTGTAGTTAAAGCTTCTGATATAATCGCATATCTTGGCAGGGATATCGAAGATGCGTTAAGACTGAAGATTCTTAATCAGCAGGATATACAAAGTCTTGATGAAATACTTAAACAGTATAAAAAAGCAGAAGAGACTATGAATAACAGTACGATAATAAACAGCCTGGTAACTGATTTATGCTTGAACAGCAAAAAAGAACACGGCATATGTTTTTCTGATGAAGGTTTTATGATACTTAAGGAAATAAAAGCATTTAACTATGAGCATATATACAAGAATAAACGGTTAAAAAAGTATGAGGAGTTTGCCAGGCTCATCATCGAATCCCTGTTTGATATTTTGATGTCCTTTTACAGGGATGGTGACACACTTTCATATATTAAGTCAGAGTACTCAACAATTTATCCTGAACTGGCTTCATCATTTTCAGACCGTTTGAGGAAATATTCAAAAGCAGAAAACAGGCCGGATAATTTCAAAAATATAATGCTTTATGACCTTTCAAATAAAGAGCACTATACACTGGCGGTTATTGACTACATATCATCCATGACAGACATGTACGCGAAAAAATTGTTTGATGAGATTACATCATTCTAAAGTCATATTATTTATCCAGGGGGAAGATTAAATGGAGAAAAAAGAACTATTCAAAAAAAACAAGACAGGCATGATTATTACAGCAGTTTTATTAATTGCTATTGCAGCTCTTTTAATATTCAGCAAAGTCAGCATTATAGCAGATGAGCAGTCAATAACCATAAAGTCCGGTTTGGAACGGCTTACTATAGATTATGATGATATGGTAAAAGTAGAGAAGGTCGATTCCATAACAGTTGGAAGCAGGGTAATGGGTGCTGACCTCATAAAGATTTATAGCGGGACATTTAAGAATGAGCAATACGGAAGATACAAGCTTTATGTGTACAAAAATGTAAAGGATTACATAGTCATTGAGCACAAAGACGGATTTGCAGTATTTAATCAGGATACATCAGAGCTGACTGACAGCTTGTATAATGATATTTTGGAAAAATTCACAAACAAAGAATAACGCTTGAATTTATTTTATATGGGTGTAAAATAGAGCCATTGCATAAAGGAAGGCGTTTATTTGGACAGTTTATACAGAATTGCGGATTCGCATACACATATTTATCCTGAGAAAATTGCATTAAAGGCATCAAAAACTATCGGAGATTTCTATAACCTGCCTATGGCTTATAATGGAACTTCAAAGCAGCTTATTGAAAATGGAAAAAGAATAAATGTCCAGAAGTATCTTGTCTGCTCTGTAGCGACCAATGCTCATCAGGTTACAACCATTAATGATTTTATAATTTCTGAATGCAAAGAACATAAGGAATTTACAGGACTTGCATCTATGCATCAGGATTTTTGTGATGTCGAGAAGGAAATGGAACGAGCAGTAGAAAATGGTCTTAAAGGAATAAAGATGCATCATGATTTTCAGATAGCATATGCTGATGATTCCAGATTCTACAAAACCTACAGGAAAGCTGAAGAAACAGGCATGGTATGCCTGCTGCATGCAGGTGATGAAAGGTATGATTACACTAAACCCAAACGTTTTATATCTATAAAAGAAAAATTCCCAAAGCTTAAATGCATAGCGGCTCATTTCGGAGGGTATAAATGCTGGGAAGAAGCATATAAAACTTTACGTGGAATAGAAGGATTATACTTTGACACATCCTCAAGCCTGTATGCTCTTGAACCGGATGTGGCCTGTGATATTATACGGACTTTCGGAAGCGATAAATTTCTGTTCGGCACTGATTACCCGATGTGGGACCATAAACTGGAGCTGGAAAGATTTTTAAATCTTCACCTAACTGAACAGGAAAATATAAGTATCCTTTACGATAATTTTATAAATCTATTTAATATCCTATAAAGAAACATCTGCAATATATGGAAGATGATCTGATGCCATGGTGGAAGGAATCAGCACTTCTTTTACTTTTATATCATGCGATACGAATATATAGTCGATTTTCCTGTCAGGTACATCTGAAGGGAAAGTATAATTCGGGCTGCTGCTGATATGGGCGGTATCTAAGAGAACATCAGATATCATTTTAAGCTGCAAATCTTCAGGCTTTACATTTAAATCCCCCATAAAGACAAGAGGTTTTTTGTTGCTTTTGAATATAGGCATAAGAAGGTCCAGTTCATTCTTCCTTTCGCCTTTAGCAAGGCCGAAATGGGTTACTATAACCCTTATATAAACACCGGCATCAATAACTGAGTCTATAAAGGAACGCTGTTCATAATAAGTATCCTCATCACATACAGCAGGCTGGTCAACAAGAACAGTCTGTACTGTCTTTACAGGATATCTGGAAAACAGGGCATTCCCCTGGAAACCTTCCTTGATTGCGCCTGCTTTACCGTAATACATATATTTATAATCCAGAATCTGGTTGAGTTCCTCAGCCTGTTTTGCAAAACCGGAAAAACCTATATTGTAATGTACCTCATTAAGACTGAGTATGTCAGGTGAATACTGCTTTATAACCTCAGCGGCCTGTGCCAAATCTCTTCTTCTGTCTTT
>JAAYBX010000085.1 GCA_012729955.1 Clostridiaceae bacterium | reverse complement strand
CTCCAGCGTGACAGGCTGGCATTCTAACCAACTGAACTACCAGGCCGCGTAATGGGAAAAAATTGCTCTTTTACCAGATCTTATACAAAAATATTCTCTTTAAAAAGTACAATCCAGGTTCAAAATCAGAACCGCTCATTGAGTATACAAAATAGACTTTTGTTTGTCAACAGAAAAAGATTGCAAAATATTTAATTTACGGGTACATGTTGTTTGTAGCAGCATATGTATTATGATAGAATATGACTTGATAAAAAGGATAGGAGATATCTTTAATTGGCTAAAAAACGAAAGAAAAAAGCTTACTGGATTATAACCATAGCATTGCTGATTATTGGAATAGCAGCTGGTTTCATATTCTTCAAAACAGAGATTCTGCGGTTCTTTAAAGCTGATGTAATTGCTAAGGACGCAGGAGTAGAATACACAATTCCTATATCGACAGGAAGCGTGGCCGCATCGGAGAATGGTTATATATATATTTATGCTGATAATGGGTTATCAATATATAAAAGTAATGGGGAATTTTTGAGGTCGTATCTTCTTTCCTATACAGATACGCAGATTGCCTGTTCGAATACCCATGTAGTGGCATATGATAAGGGCACTACATCGTACATGGTCTTCTCTGATGGTAAAAAAATCGATGAATATACTGCAAAAACCAGTATAACATACATATTCGCATTTGATGAATATATGTTTTTACTATGTGAAGGCTCACTTGGATATCAAGGAGCCGCATACTGTTCCATATATCAGACGAACCTCATAATACCTGATGGATATAAAAATGACATACAGTACTCAAACAGATACCCTGTATATCTTGACATGTTTGAAGATGAAGAGAAATTTGTTGTTGTTTCCTGTAACCCTGAGGATATGTCAAAAACATATATCGAAGTATTTGATATAGGGAAATCTACTCCGGTAGCTGGTATTACACTGGATAAGTTCATGCCAAAAGCTGTGTGCCTGGAAGAAGGCAGATTCCTTATTGCAGATGATTCTGATATTCTGATAGTAAATAGTAAAATGGAAAAGACTGAAGTAATTAAAGGCCAACAGATTATTTATATTAAAGGAAATGAAAACAGGGCATATGGATATGCTATAATAGATGGCGAAGACAGGATTTTTCAAATAGATTCCGATGGTACATTGAAATGGGAAAAAGCATTACAAACGGACATTCAGGGATTTTTGGTTTCTCAGAAAAAACTGATTATATGGAAAACACAGACTCTGAGTATGTTTACTCTTAAAGGAAATGAGTTCCACACGGTTGAGACAGATTCGCTTATACAGCAGGTAATGGCGATAGGTGGCAACAGACTTGTTATTTTGACGCCAAGGAATGCGGTCATCTACAAGTATTAAAGGAGTAAATGATGAACATAGCAGACTTTATTTTAATAGGGATAATCATTGTTTCAATGGTTATAGGGGGAGTGAGAGGAATAATCATGTCAGTATACGGTCTGCTGACTACGATACTCAGCATTTTTCTTGCTTTTAAATTCGCTCAGCCTATAAGGGACTTACTGATAGGAACAAGTTTTTATAACAACATACATGTAAAAATAGAGCATATGGTTGAATCATTAGTTCCGAATATGGATTCAATAGAAGAGACGATTATTGCTACCATCAATTCTCTTCCGTTTCCTGATGATATAAAGCTCTGGCTCATTAACGGAATAGATTTTTCAGCTGCTACTACAAAAACAGAAGCAATGGGTGGATTAGTAGTTACCATAACAGATTTCATAATAGCAATTATCATAGGTATCGTATTGTTTATACTGTTAATAATTATTTTCAAGCTTCTTAAAGGATTAATAAAGAAGATATCTGATCTTCCTGTAATCAAGCAAGTGGATTCAATAGTAGGTGCAATTATCGGAGCGGCATCAGGAGTGCTGTTGGGATATATAATATGCCTTGTAGTTTCCGGATTCCAGACAACAGAAGTAATGAATGTGATTCATGAAGCCATTGTGGAAAGCAAGCTTGCTAGTGTGCTGTATAATAATAATCTCCTGCTGGAAATGTTTAAAAAGTAGAGATTTGCTTATACTTATATAAAACATATTTTCCTGTTTTACTTAAAAGTCATATTAAGTTCATATTCGGAGCATATAGTCTACACAGAATGTGGAGGACTGTATTATGACCAATATATGTATATGGGGAGATTCGGTTATGAGAGGCGTCGTATATGATGATGATGCCTGCAAGTATATTTTCCTTCAGAACAGCTGCATACCGGAAACTGCTAAAAATTTCGATATCAGATATGTGAATAATTCCAAATTCGGTATGACAGCACCGAAGGCTTTTGAAAAGATGAAGAAGACGCTTCTGGAAAATGATTTTAAACCGGACTTTGCCCTTATTGAACTGGGAGGTAATGACTGCGATTTTAACTGGAATGAAGTAGCGCAAAATCCGGATGGGGATCACGAACCGAAAACTCCTGTAAGCGAGTACGAGAAGACAATAAAGCAGATGATTGTAACGCTTAGAGAAAAAGGTATTGAACCTGTACTCACCAATCTTCATCCAATAGATCCTGTCAAGTATCTGGATTGGATAACAAAAGACGGGACATCAAAAGAAGCAATATTGAAATGGCTTAAGGATGTATTTAAGATATACAGGTTTCAGGAGCTTTATTCACTTACTATAAATAAAATATCTCAGCAGCTGAATGTCCGGCTTATCGACATACGGAAAGCATTTTTAAAAGCAGGGAATCTTATGGAACTGTTATGTCAAGATGGCATACACCCTAATGAAAAAGGGCATGAGATAATGGCCAGCTGCCTAACAGAGTATATATCAGATTACAAAAGAGAGGTAATGCAGGGTTCTGTTTAA
Source organism: Clostridiaceae bacterium (assembly GCA_012729955.1). Classification (GTDB taxonomy): domain Bacteria; phylum Bacillota; class Clostridia; order DUPQ01; family DUPQ01; genus DUPQ01. The sequence continues at coordinate 28,161 of JAAYBX010000085.1, read as the reverse complement.
CGTATTCTGTTGAATGAAACCGTAATATACGATATACTTTTTTTATGAAAAAAGTATGTTTACTGATAGCATGTCTTCTTATGTTATCCACTTTATTATCAGGCTGTAGCCAGGAACCATGGGTTGACATGGTAGATACTTTAATGCAAGGTGATTTTAAAAGAGCTAATAAGCAGTATGAAAGAATTGAAAAGAACTATGTGCAGCTGATGAATACATCGGAATATGTATATCAGTATATTGAGAACATAGTTACTTCCTTTAAACAGGACAAAGCTACATACGAAACTGCAAACAAGAAACTCAATTTGTTCTCCCTTCTGGAAATGCCTCTATATAATCTTGAAACAGCAAAAAGTGAAATAGACAGGATACAGGCATCACGAGCTGCTTTTGAGGAAGGAAGAGCTATGTATTTGTCCGAATCATATTATGATGCTCATTTTAAGTTCAATCTTGTTGAAACAGATGATTCTAAAAATTATGACAAAGCTCAGGAATATCTTCTTAGTATTGTATATGTATTGCTTTACAGTGAAGAATATGAAAAAGCGGCAGATGTCATTCTGTCAGTGGATATAAACAGCAGTACACTGCCCAAACTCTCTGAGTATTCAATAGAACTTGCAGTAAGACTGCTATATTATCTCGATGATATAGACAGAGCACACGATATTAATAATGAATTAATTAAGATAATTATTCAGATGGACCCTGGTATTAAGGACTCTATTAAAGAATGGGCAGGCAAGTTAATATCTGTTTATTCTCGTCCTGAATACTCAGCAGTGTGTATATCCTTCCTGTCAGATGATATAGAGGACATGATGTATAAGCTTGAACAGACAGACATACGCATAGAAGCCAAGAAAACAGATTATGCATTCATAATCCTTAAATCTATTGCAATACGTCAGGATACAATCGGATATATAGCACCAAGGATGACGGAGATTCTGTCTCAATATATCTCGCAAGGCAAACCAGATTATGCACAGTCCGTAGTGGACACAATCTTTTCGGGAATGGATAATGAGCAAATGGTTGGTTCTTTAGTCACATATATACAAAATAACATTGAGAACAAGGAATATTTAAAAAAGATAGATATGACCGTAGGACGGTAGATTTCTGTTGACAAGGTATTAAGTGATGTATATAATAGAAAAAGTCTCAACAGCCATGCCGAAGTGGCGGAATAGGCAGACGCACAGGACTTAAAATCCTGCGGTCGAATAGACTGTACCGGTTCGACCCCGGTCTTCGGTACCAGTATGCCGCGGAGTAGAGCAGTCTGGAAGCTCGTCGGGCTCATAACCCGGAGGTCAAAGGTTCAAATCCTTTCTCCGCAACCAGAACAGAGGACATAACGGAAACCCGTTGTGTTCTTTTTTTGAAGTATAATTGAAATGTCAGATTAAAATCCTGATTGTCAGGATAAAAAGCAGGAATACCCGGTAATTCAATTGCCGATGTAGTCCATGGTGTAAATTGAGTAGTCTATATCACATTCTTCATGTACTCATATGGTGTGGTTCCTGTTACCTTTTTGAATACAGTCTGGAAGTAGGGCTGGCTTGAATAATTAAGATATGCGGCGACTTCACTTATGGATTTATTAGAATAAAGAAGCAGTCTTTTGGCTTCTTTTGTTTTTTCTTCTGTTACATACTCAATAATGCTTTTGTTCAGGTCTTTTCGGAAATGTTTCGTTAAAGCTGATCTGCTTATACCTATATGCTTCGCAATCTCATCTATTGTAAGACTGCTGTATATATGTGAGTTTATATAATGCATCGCTTTATCGGTTTTTTTGGATAATTTCTTGGGTTTCTGAGCTTGTTTCACACGCTCTGTAAAATCCACAATCATGCAGTAGCGAAGGACATAAACCTCATCTACAGTGATTGCGGTCTCACATTCCTGTGTATAAATATCTACCATACGATAGGATTCTTCTATGTCAAGTCCTCCTTCAATAGCTGCTGTTTTTCCGATAAGTGCTGTAAACCCTATAAATATGTTTTTCTCCTGACGAAGAGGTGTGTCTGCAACCGGACCTTCTTTAATATATTCTTCTTTGGTAAGAGTAATAAATAAACGACGGAGTCCCTCAGTATTTCCCTCACGGATAAAACTCAGAATCTGTTGTTCAATCATCCAGGTTTCGTGAAATAACTTGTTCTCCTTAGCCAGGAAAGAAGCATTTGTATCCTTTTTGGCCAGTTTGTTTTTAATTTCCTGACTGATTCTTTCATACTGGCTGATTTCCTTTTTCATGGAAGTGTCTCGTCTGTAATCTTGCATGAATTTTCCTTTCTTTATTATCCAAATTTATAAAATAGTACCCGATAATATAATACATTATACTATTCTTTTGATATGATTGGTATATAAAATGCGTATTCGGAGTGCATATGAGCGTATTTGGCAGTCAGTTTTTATGGGGAGCATCAACAGCGGCAGCACAAATTGAAGGCGGGTATCTGGATGATGGCAGGACAAAGAGCATCTGGGATGTGGCACCTGCATCCAAAATCAAAAATGGTGAGACCTGCCATATTGCCTGTGATCATTATCATCGTTACAAAGAAGATGTAGCTATTATGAAAGAAATCGGTGTGAAGTCGTACCGCTTTTCTATTTCCTGGTCCCGTGTTATACCAAAAGAAGGGGTTATAAATGAAAAGGGAATATCTTTTTACAGCAGTCTTATTGATGAACTTATATCATCAGGCATTGAGCCGATTGTAACGCTTTATCACTGGGACCTTCCGCTCTGGGCAGAAGAAAAGGGTGGATGGGCGAATCCGGATATAGTCAGACTGTTTTTAGAATATACAAAAGCAGTAGTTGAAGCCTTTTCAGACAGGGTAACTTACTGGCTTACATTCAATGAACCTCAGTGCTTTTTAATGAACGGGCATATAACCTGCGTACATGCGCCTTTCAAACGTGTCATATTCCGCTTCTCCCGTCTCATAAGGCACTTCATGCTTGCTAATAAAGAGTCTGTCAGAGTAATCCGGAAGTATGCAAAAAAAACACCGAAAGTAGGGTTGTCGTTCGGGTCAGGTGCATTTATTCCTGAAAACGAGAAGGACAAATCATCAATCGAAGAAGCGAGGAGAAAATCCTTTGAAGTCGGTATGGGAATAATGAATAATCGTTTATGGTTTGACCCTGTCATAAAAGGCAAAGGAGCAAGCGCTTTCCTTATATATCATGTCAGTGATTCTTTTGCTAAAAAGGTTCAGACAGATTTTGATTTTTTAGCTATCAATAACTACGAGGCATTTAATTATTCTCCATGGGGAGAAGGACGCCATGTTGATAAATCAGGCAAGATGCTGAATTCCATGGGCTGGGTATGTGACGGAAGGACACTGTACTGGACATCAAAGTTCATGTATGAGAGATATAACCTTCCGATAATGATTACTGAAAACGGATACTGTGACAATGATGAACTAAAGGACGGAAAAGTAATCGATACAAAGCGAATTGAGTATATGGATGATTACATCAGCAATGTAAGAAAAGCAATAGAAGACGGAGTGAATATAATTGGTTATCATTACTGGTCACTGCTTGATAATTTTGAATGGGCAGAAGGATACGGGCCAAGATTCGGATTGATTTATGTGGATTACAAAACAGGGGTAAGAACCATGAAGGAATCCGCATTACACTATAAAAATATCATAAAGGAGAACAAATAAATGGGAATGAAGAAAAAAGCATATCCGGAAGATGCGAAGACCATGATCGGTCTATCGACTCTGGGTTGGACGGAGACCATTGGAGGATCATTTATTATAGGTATGTTTATGCTGTACCTGACCGATTATGCAAATATCGGAGCATATGCAGCAACGTTGGGAACGATTTTACTTATGGCTGGTAAAATAGTGGACATGATCGATGATCCATTACAGGGCTGGATTATGGACCGCTCGAAACCCACAAAAATCGGTAAATACAAACCATTCATTATTATCAGTATTATTATGATAACTGTCTCCATGTGCTGTCTTTTCGCTATACCACAAGGTATTCTTGGTAACCAGGTACTTGTGAGCGCATGGGTTATTTTCTTCTATCTGCTATACGATATGGGTACAGCATTCAATGCACAGAATCCGCTTAAACAGTCACTCACAACTGACCCGGCAATAAGGGCTAAACACATTACATGGCCTAGAGTCATAACTATGATAGTGGTTATTCCTGTGTCTTTCTTCATTCCTATGCTTACATCAATCAATGAAAAAATAGGAAATATGAGCAAAAGCTTTTCACTCCTTGCTATTACAATCGCAGCAATTGCCGGTATCTGTTCACTTATCGGTGTCGCTCTTGTCAAAGAAGGAAAGCATATGGAGCAGGATGAAAAGAAAAAAGTTTCCTTTGCTGATTTCAAGTACCTCTTTATTAACAATAAGCCTTATGTGAGCAATCTTCTGATGACAGTATTCCATGGGTTTGTGTGGACAATGGTATTTGCAACAACCACATATTATGTTAAGTGGGCTTATTGTACAGATTTATCAACTGGTGTTGTGGACCAGGCAAAATTCGGATCCATGACATTGATTCTTGGTATGTTCCAGCTGTTCCCAAGCATCCTTGGCGCTCTGGTATCACCGAAGCTTGTTAAATTGATGGACGGCCCGGTAAGAGTAATGCGTCTTGCAGTAATAATGGAACTGGCAGGCGGTCTTTCCCTCTTTATCTGTATGATACTAGGAATTTTAAGCACATCGCCTGCGCTCTATTTTATCTGTATTTTTGTGCTTCTTCTTGGTGGCGGTATTACCTTTGTCCCTGGTTCGATGATGGGTGTCGAATGTATGGACTATACAATGGTTAAAACAGGCAAAGAGATTCACGGCATAGTTAATTCTGTTATGAACCTTCTGAGCAAGATACAGTCTGCAGTGTCAACAGCACTGGTTGGATTGATCCTTATATCTATTGGTTATGAAGTTGATTCAGTTACCGATACTTTCTTAGGTGAATTAAGTTCTATTCCCACCATGCTTAACAGATTTATCATAGTCAGCGGCCTTATACCAGCTATCCTTTGTGCGATTAGCCTGGTATTCTTAAAAATATACCCGATTGATACCAAAATGAGAAACGAAATCAATGAAAAAATTGCCAAGATGAGATAGAAACATGAAAAAAATAAAGATAGACAGAAAAATTAAAACTGAAGCAACCGATTTTTCCTGGCAGGAAGGCATGGGTAATGACCATGCTTTCTGTCTCCACCGTACCGATATATGTGAGCATATAAAGCTTGCCCATAACGAGCTTGGGATAAAATCCATTCGCTGTCACGGTGTGTTTGACGATGATATGCTTACCATTCAGCGCATGCATGATTACCGTCTTTACCGCTCGGTGCCTGGTGGTAAAAAGATCAAAGAATTGAATTTCCGACAGGTAGGCCATATCTATGATAATCTTTTGGATATAGGGGTAAAACCCTTTGTTGAACTGTCTTTTATGCCAACACCGCTTGCAAGCGGCAAGAAGATAGGTCTTCGATACAACCCCAACATCACAATGCCGAAATCGCTGGATGAATGGAAAGAGTATATTATCGCCTTCATAACCTTCCTCATAAACCGCTATGGTAAAGATGAAGTAGAAAGCTGGAAGTTTGAAGTATGGAATGAGCCCGACCTTTCAATCTTCTTTGCTGGAAGCCAGAAGGACTATTTCAAACTATATGAAGCGACAGCCAGGGCTATAAAGAGTGTCGATGAGAACATTTTAGTTGGCGGACCTTCCACAAGCGCCTGCCGTTGGATAAACGAATTCGTTGAATTCGTTGAAAAGAACAATGTGCCCTGCGACTTCATAACTACTCATCACTATCCAGGTGATGCTTTTGGTAACTTCATAAATGCAGACAATATAAAGCATATGTTCAAAGCTTCACAAGATGCAGTGAAGAATAACCATTCCCTCACGGATGCCCTGACTAACATGTTTTTCCTTCCGAATGATTTTGCACGATTTGACAAGGGAGCTCTGGCGAGAATGGATGATGAAGCTAAAAGACAGGCAGGCAGCCGGCCTTTATACATTACCGAATGGAATTCCATGGCTGTATTCGGCGCTCCTGTTCATGATGAGAAGTATTCAGCAGCTTTTCTTGTAAAAACAGTAATGGATCTTAACGGGGTTTGCGATGCATTTATGTTCTGGTGCTGTTCAGACTTGTTTGAAGAACAGTACATGCTCCCGAAACCTTTTGTCGGAAGTTTTGGAATTATATCGAATGATGGTATACCCAAGCCTAATTTCTGGGGATTCAGGATTCTGTCTATGCTGTATAAAAACAGATTGACTTATACAAAGCGTACAAATGAAGATGTGGAGTATGCAGCATTTGTTGAAGGAAATAAGACTCAGGTCCTTATTTATACTCAGAGCCAGGAGTATTTTAAAAATGATACATATGATATAGAAATTGAAGTCAATCAGAAGGCAGATAAAGTAACAGTACAAAGGATTGATGATACTCACTGCAATCCCAAAGCCGAATGGATTAAACTTGGAAAACCAGATAATCTGACAAAACAGCAGGTGGTAGATATAAAGGAAAAGACTAAACTTGTACCAGAAGATTATCCGTTCGAAAAAAGAGATGACAGTACTAAAATAACCATATTCATGAAGACTAACGAAGTAGTGCTTTTAAGTATAGAGTAGAAAAATGACAAACCCGTTATTTCCGCTAAATGAATATATTCCAGATGGAGAACCGCATGTTTATGGGGATAGAGTATACTTATACGGATCACATGATAAAGAAAACGGAGACAGGTTTTGTATGCAGGACTACACTGTTTACTCTGCAAGCATATATGACCTGAATAACTGGACGAGTCATGGAATCAGTTACAGAAAAGAAAATGATCCAAGAAGCAGGAAAGATAAGCTTGTTGACCTATATGCCCCGGATTGTGTTAAAGGAAATGATGGAAGATACTATCTGTATTATGTAGCTATGGGCCCTAATATAAAAAACTTCGGCCCTGTTTCTGTCGCTGTATCTGATTATCCTGAAGGCCCTTTTGATTATCTGAGTGACATAAAGTATCCTGATGGGAAGCCTCTTCAGAAGTTTCTTACAAACGACCCTGCTGTTTTAAATGACGATGGCAGAATATATCTGTATTACGGCTGGGGTCTTGGACGTGACTTTAGAAGCAAAATCATGGCGCCGATATACAACCTGGTGCAGAGTAAGCTGTTTGAAAGAAGTTTAAGTGAGATAAAGGAAACAAAGCCGTCAATACTCTCCTGTGCTGTAGTGGAATTGTATGACGATATGTATACAGTAAAAGAAGGACCAGTATCCGTACTTGACAGCAAGACTACTGCTGATAAAAACAGTGATCTGTATAACCATGCTTTTTATGAAGCGCCTTCTATCCGTAAGTTTGGTGATCTGTACTATCTTGTATATTCCTCAGGAGAGAACTGTGAACTTGCTTATGCAACAAGCCGTTATCCTGACAAGGATTATGTCTATCGTGGTGTGATCATATCCAATGCAGATATTGGGTATATGGGTAATACAGAATATCACATGACTGGAGGGACAATACATGGCGGTATTGAGTGTATCAATGGAGAATCATATATCTTCTATCACAGATGCACGAATAATACCGATTTTTCAAGACAGGCATGTGCAGAAAAAATACACATAGATGAGACCGGATATATAAAACAGGTGGAGATGACTATGCAGGGATTGAATCCTGAGCCTTTGGCAGCAAAAGGAATTTGGCCGGCAGCACTTTGCTGTAATCTGTATAATGGCAAGACTGCAAAAGCAAGAAGAAACGGTCTTAAGGATGTACCAAAGATAGCAAGTGAAAATGAGAAAAGTTATATTTCGGGAATAAATAAAGGTACAGTGGTCGGGTATAAATATTTCAGGTTCAATGAAGTTAAAGAAATATTGGTAGTAACCAAAGGGTCAGGTGGCAGGCTATATATCAGTACTGATGAAAAAGAAGCGGATGCAATAAGAAGAAGTAAAAACCTTTCTGATAAGAAATATATCGATTTGGAAGAAAGTACAAAGTGGAAGACTTTCAGATGCTCATTAGATATCAATACAAAGAAAGCTCCGTTGTATTTTGTGTATATCGGAAGCGGGAGAGTTGATTTACTTGAATTTGAGATAAGGTAACTATATATATGGCAATGTATTCAGATAAGAAAAATATGAAGATAAATGATAACTGGATTTTTTACAAAGAAGGCCAGAAAGCTGAGATAATTACTTTACCGCATGATGCCATGCTCTATGAAACTAGAGATGCAAGATGCCATAATGCAGAAAACACAGGATATTTCCCGGGTGGAAAATATGTATATGAAAAGGTAATTCGGTTTTCAGAAGAGGACATTACAGGTAAAAACATTCAGTTGTATTTCGAAGGAGTTTATCAGAAAGCAAAGGTCTATTGTAATGAAGTATTCATAGTAAGTCATGAATATGGATTTACCCCTTTTTATGCTGACATAACTGATGCTGTTAAAGAAGAGGATAACCATATAAAAGTTATAGTGGACAATTCTTTAGAACCGAACTGCCGGTGGTATACAGGAAGCGGGATTTACCGATCTGTTCATCTTTTTATACGCAATAAAAACTATATTGATGATGTAAAAGTGCATACTGTATCAATTGATCCTCCTGTAATTCATATAGATGCATATCCTGTAGAAAATTGTGACCTTACCTGCAGGATATATGGGGAAGATATTGATTTTACCATTCCATTGAAATTGATATATGGAACACATTATGCAGGGGAAGCTGAACTTAGTAATGTTAAACTGTGGTATCCTGACAGTCCAAATCTATATAATTGTACAGTAAAGAGCACGACAGACAGTATGGATGTCCGGTTTGGAATACGTACAATTAAGTGCAGCGCAGAATCAGGATTTCTGATTAATAACCAAAGAGTACTCTTAAGAGGTGGATGCATCCATTCAGACCACGGTATTTTAGGTGCATGCTCATATCGTGATGCAGAATTCAGAAAAGTAAAAATATTAAAAGAAGCAGGATATAACGCAATAAGATGTGCGCATAATCCGGCATGTAATGATTTTTTGGATGCTTGTGATGAACTGGGTATGCTTGTTATGGATGAAGCTTTTGATGGGTGGTATATACCCAAAACATATCATGACTATTCCAGGGTATTTCATGACAACTGGAGGGATGATATAAAAGCTATGGTCCGTACCGGTTACAACCACCCAAGTGTGGTGATTCAGTCTATAGGTAATGAAGTAACGGAAACGGTAGATGACAAAGGCATATTACTTGCCAAAGAGATGGTGGAGTATTTAAAACAGCTTGACGGGACACGGCCAGTTACGGCAGCGATAAATGTTCTTCTGAATGTCTATACCAGGATAGGATTCGGGGTATACAAAGAAACGAAAGAATACACATCAGAAAAGCTTCCTCCTAAAAAAGAAGGATATGTTGAGAAAAAGACCGGTTCTGCTTTCTTTAACGCTACTGTCCAGAAGCTTGGTCCTTTGATGTTCTTTATGAGTAAAAGCAGAAGAGGTGACAAAGCAATAAAGAAGGTTGCTGAGTATCTGGATATCTTAGGATTGAATTATGCAGCTTCCCGGTATGATGAGGATACGGCTAAATATCCTAATCGTGTCATGGTCGGAGCAGAAACAATTATAAGGGAACTACCATATAACTGGGAAAGGGTAAAGAAGTATCCGTCAGTAATAGGGGACTTTGCATGGGCAGCTTGGGATTATCTTGGAGAAGCGGGTATAGGAGACTATATGTACCACTCATATAGCGGACTACCTTTATTAGCTGGCTCAGGTACCATTGATATATTGGGAAATATAGGCGCTGAGGCTGTATTTCAGCAGATTGTCTGGGGATTAAGGAAAAAGCCCTATATCTGTGTCAGTCCGCTGAATCATAGCGGTGAAATTCCAAAGAAAAGCGCCTGGAGATTCACTAATGGGATAAACAGCTGGAACTGGCCTGGATACATTGGGAAGAAAACCCAGGTGGAGGTTTATTCAGATGCAGACCGGGTAAGACTGTATCTGGATGAAAGACTGGTTGATGAAAAAAAGGTAAAGGAGTATATTGCTCTCTTCAATATAAGATATGTTCCCGGTGTGCTAAGAGCAGTTGCCGTATATGATGATCACGAAGAGGAAACGAGCCTTGCATCCGGAAGCGGTAAAATGTCATTACAGTCCCAGGTGATATATGAGGGAGAGGAACTCATATTCATTGAAATCATTGCAAAGGATGAGAAGAACCTTCATCTTCCTGTAGCAGAGAATCATATTAGGATACAATGTGAAGGCGATGTGGATCTTGTTGGGTTGGGTTCTGCCAGAACCAAAACAGACGAATCATACCTGTCAAAAGAAACTCATCTGTACCAGGGACGAGCCCTTGCTATTCTGAGGAAAAAAGATACATACAAGAAATTACCTGTTGTAAATGTAGAGTGGGAATGATTTAGTTACGTTGCTAACAGACAGGATTTATGACATTTCAATATGTTTTGTACTCTAATTTTATGACATTTCAAAATTATGCTATTTTATAGTGGACTTGTACAAGTACAAGTACTTATCAAGTATAATGGATAAATATGGATTTCTCATTTATATCCATTGGCTGCTGCTCTGGAAGAAGTATGTCCTCTGGTCTATGCTCTAAAGACAAGCGGCATACAGAATATATCTCACAACAGGATTCTTTTACAAATGTACTCAAAACTGGGATGAATATACCATCTTTGTAATATATAATTATCTAAGGTTATATTTAAAGAGGAGAGTGTTATGGATTTAACTACAGTATTTGATTTTAGCGGTAAGACAGGAGTCTCAGGCTTATTCGACATAGATTGCAGTGCAGGTTCTTTTGATGGAAGCGGTAAGATTGAAGTAAAAAATACATCATCAGGCTTTAATGCAGTTTTAAATGAGAAGTCATATCAGGCAACCTGTACAGTAGAGAAAAAACATGGTATTTATGTCAGAAGAGATAAATTTACGAATACTTCTGACAGCCATATATTTTTGTACAGATACTTCTCAAGATTTACTGTATTGAACAATGATAATGAGGTATATACCCAATACAGCTGCTGGAATAATGAAAGCAGCGGGAGCTGGAAAAAGCTTGATGGAACCATAACAGTATCAAACCAGGGTATAAGGACAACATCTGGAGGTACTCCTTTTACTACATTATGGAACTGTAATAACGAAAGAGGAACAGCCTTCCATCTTATACCGAATTCCGCATGGAAAGTAAGCGTATCCTTAAGACCTTACGCCTTATTAAGCAATGCAGCTGTCGTGGAAATTGGAATATCTGATGACAGGTTAAGAATGGAAGTTAAGCCTCATGAAACAATAGATATGCCTGTTATATTATTTTATGATTTTGACTGTAGAACAGATATGGGCTGCACTAAGCTTCACTATTTCTTCAACCATGAGTATCCGAAACGTAAACTTCCTGTAATATTTAACACATGGTTCGTGGCGTTTGATGACTTTAATTACGACCTTATAGCTTCGCAGGCAAGATCTGCTTCCGAGTTGGGTGCAGAGTATTTTGTCATTGATGCCGGGTGGTTCGGTGAAATAGAGCCATGGAGCTCAGCAATAGGCGATTATCGTGAAAAAGAAAAAGGTGCATTTTTTGGAAGACTAAAGGAATTAGCTGAGTATATAAGAAGTCTTGGAATGAAATTCGGGTTATGGATTGAAGCAGAACGTGCCCTTGCTAATGTTCCGGCAGTCAGAAATCATCCTGAGTATTTTATAAAGGAAGCTCATAACTATTTCCTGGATTATGCAAATCCAGATGCAAATGAATATATGACAGAAGTGGTATGTTCCCTTGTGGAAAAGTATGGTATTGAGTTTATTAAATTTGATTTCAATGCGGACTGCCTATATGACAACCAAAATTCATCATTTTACCGTTATCATACCGGGCATAGGGAATTTATCAATAAACTTAGAAAAAGATATCCGGATATGTATATTCAGAACTGCGCATCCGGAGGTACAAGGATGGATTTAGGCCAGAGCACATATTTTGATGGTGTATGGTTCAGTGACAATCAGAATCTTTTTGATGATATTAAGATAATACGTAATACATTGCTTCGTTTACCGCCGTCAGTAATAGAAAGATGGGCTGTACTTAAAAGCGTTGATGGTTTTTCGACGGTTTATTCCTCAGGAAAAAGGACTGACAGATTATTGACTGTTAAAGGTGCTACCTGGCAGGATGCTGAGACAGTTAGAATTGACTATGTCAAAAGTTTCTTATCAGGAGGACCGATAGGGTTAAGCTGCGATCTGGACAGCCTTCTGCCTTATATTAAAGAACAGCTGAAAGAGCATATAGAAGAGTATAAAAAGTTGAGGGAATTCTATGCAGCTTCAGTCTGTCTTCCTCTTGTCAGAAGTGACAGTTTTACGATCCTTCAATACACAGATGATGAGGAAAAGACAGTCATACTTCAGCTGTTTGAAGAAAAATCCTTTCAGAAAGAGCTTATAGTTTATCCGAAACTTAAAAAGAACAGGCAGTATATTCTAGATAATGAAATATTCACATCCCAACAGTTAACTGAAAATGGAATAAGGATGACATTTAATGAGTCAGTAAGATCATGTACAGTTATTCTTAAAGACGCATACTCTGAGGCAATCAGAGAAAGAATTGCAAAATATATACCCTAAAGGGTGTAAATATTGGAAAGGCAGGTATGTAATACCCTTAAGGGTATAAATATTAAATATTTCGTTGACTTATTACCCTATCGGGTGTAATATGCAACTATGAGTGCGATTAGTAAGTTTATAAAAAAGAAAAGAAGAGAAGCGGGACTGACACAGGAGGAATTTGCAATACGTTCTGGACTGGGTCTTAGGTTTGTTCGAGAACTGGAACATGGAAAAGAAACAGTAAGAATGGATAAAGTAAATCAGGCTTTATCTATGTTCGGAATGGAAGCAGTACCCGGAAAGAAGGATGAATAATGCAGGATCCATACAGAACCGCTTATATCTATATTCAAAACATATATGCTGGCATCCTGAAAGAAACTGATACAGGGTACTCATTTCAATATGATAAAGTGTATTTAAAGAATACTGAAACTTCTGCTGCAAGCCTGACTATGCCTATACGGGAAGAAGCATATGTTTCAAAAACTCTCTTTTCATTCTTTGATGGATTGATACCTGAAGGATGGCTTTTAAATATTGTCGCTCGCAACTGGAAGATCAATATGAATGACCGGTTTGGTATACTTTTAGTTGCGTGTAAAGATTGTATAGGAAATGTAAGTATAAGGGAGGTAAAGGAATGAACTGCTTATGTTGTGGCAAGCCTTTATCTAATGACTCAGCTGTTGAGAAAACTTCATTCTGGCACAATTCGTGTATTAAGAAATTCTTTTTTTCAAAGAACCTTCCAAAGATAGACATAACTGATGAGGTATTAGAGCAGTATGCAAATGAAAATATCAATAACGGGATCACAGTACCCGGTGTACAAAGAAAATTATCGTTGCATCTGACGCAGGGTGATAATCCGAGATTAACGCTTGTAAACTATCCAACCGTATATATTCTGAAACCTCAGGTGCCGGAGTATCGTTCTTTACCAGAAGCAGAATTTCTGGTCATGCAGATGGCATTAAGAACAGGTATAAAAACAGTTCCATTTGCACTATTCATGATGGAAAACAGCAGCTATTCATATATTACAAGGCGTATCGACCGTATTGTGCCGAATAACACTATTAAAGCTAATATGCATGCAATGGAAGATTTCTGTCAATTAAGCGGCCGATTGTCACAGGATAAATACCATGGCTCATACGAACAATGCTCGAAGATAATTTCTAAATATTCTATAAATACAGGGTTGGATCTGTCTGAACTATTTGTCAGAATAGTATTTTCATATGTGGCAGGTAATTCAGATATGCATTTGAAGAACTTTTCATTGATTGAAACCGCACCAAATAGCCAGGAATATGTTCTTTCACCTGCATATGATATGCTTCCTGTGAATATTATTCTACCAGAAGATGAGAACCAGCTTGCGCTTACCCTTAATGAAAAGAAACGGAATATAAAAAAGAAAGATTTTCTTGCTCTTGCTGAAAATGCAGGGATACTAAGTAAATCAGCAGAAAAGATGATAAATAAAATTGTTACATTGAAAGAGACATACCTTAAAATGTGTAGTGATTCATATCTGCCTGATGATATGAAATCAGAATTTTATAAGCTTATAACCGACAGAATATCGATAATAGCCGAATAAGGCTTCTATTCTATTGACGGCACATCTATATACATCATAGTCTTCATATCGTTTACAACCAAAGTATTATCACTTAAAAATGATAAACTGCCATGACTCAAGATGAGCTCATCTTGGACTAATGCCTTTTGATGTTCCAGATCAATGATTATAATTCCGGTATTTGCGTATGTTGTTGTCCAACCATCTATTGTAAAACTGTCCGTGGTCAGAAGAGCAAGGTATCTGCCGTCTTTAGATACTGCATGAGCGTTAATACAGATAAAGTCATCAGTCCAGCGTCGTATATCGGTAGTCGTGTGGTCTGAAGAGTTGTAAATTCGTAATGTTTCAGTATTATAGTAATCGTTAATTATTTTGTTTACATAAGCATCATTTCTATTGGTAATGAGATAGTAATCAAAACTATTTACTAGAAGTTGTTCAAGATAACCGGTATCAATATTGTATATGAAATACCAGCTATGAAGAGATCCTTCTCCTGAAAAGGAAGACTCTATTATGATCTGATTGCTATTGATTGCTTTTACAAATTTGCTTTCCGTAAAATACTGGCTTGTATTCTCCACATGATTTGCAATAATGGATTTTCTCTGAGTTTTTGTGTCTTCAAGATAAATATTTCCATTATCGGATATAACCTTCCAGTCGGTACCCGATATTAAGTCCTCCTGATAAAATTCAGAAGCATCTAAGACTACTACTTTGCCGTCAGTATCAATATAGTCTGTATGAAGTTCGTAGTTCCCTATATAGTATTTGAACTCAAAGACATCATTATGTTCATTTGGGAAACGGTCCGTGTACTCAAGTCCTCTTGTGTGGCTAATGTCATAACTTTTTTCCCATACTATTTCATTTGTTTTGTAGTTAACCTTATATAGCTTGTTTATAGGATCGTGAACATAGAATATTACGCAATCCTCTCCTGATGGCAGATATGTTTCATAACTACTGTAGGATTCTTGATTGTAGGCAACACCCTTGGTAAGCTCCTTAATAACAGAGCAGTTAGAAAGGTCATTTGTTTCGATATTTTCCTCAATCTGTGAAAGTTTTTTACTTAGTATATACTCATTTAGTGTAAATCTTCCATCTTCCTTTATGTATTCATACAAAGCTTCTCTGCTTGTTAATAATTCCTGCTGATTTAAGAACCCACATAAAGTGAGCTGATTATTTATTTTGTCTTCTGCATAGATTGCTTGTATTTGTAAATAGTAATAACCAGATTCGTTCTTGGCTATTCCTTCGATATCAGTGTTTGTCTTCAGTGATATTTCGAACATTGTAGCTTTTAAAACATAACTGTCACATGAATGGATATCTGTAATATTGCTTGCATCAGAGAGATATGAATAACTTACTTCACAGGATAATATATCTTTATCCTTGTACTTAGCACAGACATATCTTTGAACCCAATCTTTTACGGGATTGATTTCCGCGAAAACAAGTGTCTGCGTTATATTCTCAGATACAATCTCGCTTCTGTTTTGAGGGAAGTCATACAGAGGATTTGATGAGGATTTATCGGCAAAGTCAATCTTGTTAAGCTGGCTTGGGTCAATTGTATTAAAAATATGATCATCATAAAAAGAGAATGCTCTCTGACTTACATATTTAATACTTTTAGGCAGAGTAACAGTTCTTTTTGGAGCACGCCAGTTGATTGGCTTGAAAGCATTTGTCCCTATATATTCAATTCCTTCATCTATTACTACTTTTGTTATGTCTGCGTAATCATAGAAAGCTTCAGATTTTATCTTGTTGACTCCGGGAATGCTTGGGATTACAAGAGTGGCTGAAGGTGATGCAATATGTCCGGTTATCGTGTCATTATCTATAGAAAGATAATATGTATAACCTGTACCCAGTTTTATCTTATCCTCGGCAAGTCCTGAAAATGCATCTTTTCCTATGTAATTCACGCTGTCGGGTATTTCTACTAAATACAGGTTATTATTTGAAAAAGCATTCGGACCGATAAATTCCAGATCTTCAGGTAATTTTATGCCAGCAATAGAGTTTTTATAAAATGCATACTCACCTATGTATTTTAAACTGTCAGAAAGTTTGATATGCACAATACCATCAGATCTGAAGTGCATATCCGGTTTATCTTGTCTGGTCATTATATAATTCTTCCAGTTATTATAAAATGCATATTTGCCAATGTACTCTACGCCATTTCCTATATCAGCTTCAACAATACCACTGTTATAAAAAGCATAATCGCTAATATATGTTACTGTGTCAGGCAATATGATACCATATAGGCGTTTACCGTAAAATGCTCTCCATCCAATCGATTTTACTTCTTTACCATTTATAGTTTCAGGTATATTTACATATATTCCGCCTTCCATGTTGTAATCCAGTATTACACCGTTTATTTCATCAAAAACGAAATATTCCGGATCGGTATATTCTGAAGGTCTTGTAGGTGGTTGCGAAGGTTCAGGCGTAATTGATGGTGATGGGGTAATAGTAGGAGGATCGGTCTTGGTAGGCTCTATGGATTCAGAGGGGATAGGAGATGAGGTTGGGGATAGTGTGGGAGAGACTGTCTCATATTCAATTGGAGTGTTGCTCTCACAGGAACACAAAAAGACTGACAGTGTTATTGTTATAAATACAAATGCATATAGAAAACGGTTTTTCTTCATACTTAACCTCAAAAATTCTGTGTGTTTGATTCATATTCTATTATATACAAATATTCAGAATTTTCCATAAATACTAAATATATATTCAGTATTTTTTGTTTGATGTATAATAAGCCTGTTGGGGTAAGGAGTATTTATGAATTCAAGAGAAAAAGTTAAGAAGATATTTCTACGTAAAAGTGATGGTGCCGGAGCTATGTGGACTGGGCATCCCAATGATAAGACAGTTCCTATTTATGCACAAAAGTGGAACATCGAACCGACTAGGGAAGCGATTTATCAGTACCTTAATGATGACTGCAGATGGTTTATGGCAAATTCAGGCTATAAGCATCCAGAGGGTCTTGCAGATTTCAATCCTTCATGGAATATGAAAAGAGAGACTTTAAGCGCAGAAGGCTGTTTTGCAGAAGCTGAGAGTCTTGCTGATATAGAAAAGTATCCATGGCCGGATGCCAAGTATTGTGATTTTACTGACATATATGCTCAGATAGATAAATTCCAGGATAAAATGGTTTTTACAGGAATGTGGAGCCATTTCTTTCATCTTGTTGCTGACTTCTTCGGTATGGAAAACTACTTTATAAAGATGTATGAGAATCCAATGATAGTAGAAGCTGTTACTGAAAGAATTGTGGATTACTTTATTGAGGCTAATGACCTGTTCTTTAAAGGATTAGGAGACAGGGCAGATGCTATGTTTTTCGGTAATGATTTCGGTACTCAGCTTGATCTTTTCTTGTCACCGGAAATGTTCAGGAAATTTGTAATGCCTTCTTTTAAAAGACTGATACAGGTCGGAAAGAAGTATAACAAGATTATAATGCTGCACTCGTGCGGTTCCATATACAGGATTATTCCTGACCTTATTGATGCAGGAGTGAACGTCCTTCATCCCATACAGGCACAGGCTACAGGAATGAGTGCGAAAGATTTATCCGTATACAAGAATGACCTGGCTTTCTTAGGAGGTATTGATGCTCAGACTTTCTTTGTTAATGCCACACCTGCACAGATAAAAGATGAGGTAAGAAGAGTAAGATCAATTTTGGGTCCGAATATAGTCATATCCCCAAGCCATGAAGAAATACTGCCTAATGTTCCGGCAGAAAATATTCTAGCTATGGCTGAGGCTGCGAGGGAATAGTTATCCGTTCAAAAAGTATAGATATTTCAGGAAGGGTATACCCTTCCTTTACTTTTTTTATCTCCCAATCATATGATAAATCCAGCCAGGAAAGGACCTTATCAGAAGAAAAAGGTATAAAAGGCCTAAAAAGGACAGCCGCGTTCGCAATTATCTGAGTACAGTTGAATATTGTGTTGTCGCAGTCTTCAATGTTGCTGGTTCTGGTTTTCCATGGTTCCTTGGTGTCATAATATTTGTTTCCATATCTGACTAAACTTATTACTTCCTGCAAAGCTTCTTTTAGTCTGCCGTTTTCTATATTTTTACCTGCATTTGCGTATGTATCATTAATTATTTTTTGGATCTCTTCATCTGCAATACCTTTTGGCACTATGTTATATTGATATTTCTTTATAAACAACAGTGTCCTGTTTACAAAGTTGCCATATATACCTAAGAGTTCCGAGTTGTTTCTTTCGGCAAATTCGGACCATGTGAAATCGGTATCTCTTTTTTCCGGACCATTTGCAACAAGGAAGAATCTTATTGTATCGGGACTATACTCTTTAACAATATCTTTTGCCCATATAGCCCAGTTTTTACTGGTGGATATCTTTCTGCCTTCAAGAGTAAGATGTTCATTCGATATAATGTCGTCAGGCAGATGATAACCTTGATTGTGAGCAAGAAGCAGCGAAGGAAGGATTATAGTATGAAAAGGTATGTTGTCTTTACCATGAACGTAGTAATGACGTGAGTCGTTCTTCCATAAATCATCAAATGGGATATTTCTCTTATCGCAAAGCACTTTACTTGCAGACAGATATCCCAATACATTCTCCGCCCAGATATATATCCTTTTATCCTCATATCCTTCTTTCGGTACTTTGATACCCCATTCCAGATCCCTCGTTATAGCCCTGTCCCTCAGTCCTTCATCAATATATCTTTTGGTAAAAGCTATAGCGTTATTACGCCAGTCATTATGCTTGTTAAGATAATCCTTCAATTGTTCTTCCAGTTTCGATATCGCAATATACAGATGCTTTGCGTTATAGTAACTTACCGGATTTCCGCATTCCGAGCACTTTGCTTCTTTTAGATTGCCTGCATCTGTAACATTACCGCATGCATCGCACTGCTCGCCATTTGTCTCATTACCGCAAACAGGACAGATACCTGTAACCAGTCGGTCAGTTAATGGTTTTTCACAATGATTGCAGTAAGCCTGCGGTGAATCTTTCTCATATACATATTTGCTTTGATACAGCTGCTTATGAAATTCTGTAACAAAATCCTTATGCCATTGTTCAGCAGTCTTCCCATATAGGTCATAACTGAATCCCAACCTGTTGAATACATCTGTAAATTCATTATGATACTCATCGCAGATTTCCTGAGGTGATTTGTTTTCCTTCTTTGCTTTTATACATATAGGCGTTCCATGGCAGTCGGTACCGGAGACATAAAAAACAGTGTCCCCTTTTGCTCTGTAGTATCTTGCAAGTATGTCACCCGGTAAAAGTCCTGCTATATGACCGATGTGTAATGGCCCGTTTGCGTAAGGCCATGCTCCTCCTATTAATATGTTCATTTATATATTTGCATGTGCAGTTTCTTACTGTCATACTCCTCCTTCTTGGTTTTTTTATATATAAAAAAGGTGTAAACCTTATGGTCCACACCTTGAATATCCTTTTTTACTGACTTCTAAGAATACGATGATAAAGGCCACAGGTCATGAAGCATTCGGCACATCATTCGCATTGATCCATATATAGTTTTGATAACCAAGCAGTCCATATCCTGTCCTTTCAACAAATTTTGTTAGAGATAGTTTAATTCTGTATTACTAAAATGTCAACAATTAAAATCAGTTATCAATAAAATACTAGAATAAGTACCTATATCTTCTTCGCTTTTAATGGTTTTACATTAGTAATTTCACCAGCTTTAGTTAATGCGGCTTTGGTGATTATAGGGCCGATAAGTTCGTAAATAAGAGTTGCGCATAAGACAATCGTCCTTATAGATGCACCGTAAGCCGGAAGAGCTGTTATAGCTATCTGTGCCATACCAACAGCAACACCAGCCTGAGGCAAAAGAGTAAGACCTAAATACTTCTTAATATTTTTATCTGCATTAACTATATGGGCACCAATCATTGCGCCTAAATACTTGCCTAAAGAACGGGTAATCAAATATATAATTCCCATTGCACCGACTGAAATAATTAAAGAAATATCCAGTTCAGCTCCGGATATTACAAAGAAAAGAAGAAACAATGGAGGAGTCCATCTGTCATATGATTCCATAACTGGTTCTATATCATGACAGATATTCGCATACATAGCTCCAATCATCATGCATGCAAGAAGCGATGAAAGATTGAAAAGCTGAGATAAAGCCACGCAACCGAAAATCGATGCTATTATAAGACTTATCCGATTAGCACGTGATTTAAATAGCTTCATTGATAAAGATAATAAAAATCCGATTATTGCTCCCACAATCAGAGACAGGAATATTTCCCATAGAGGATTTAAAAAAGCATTTGTAAAAGTCAGGGATTCCTTCATTGATAATGCTCTTGCTATAGATAGTGAAAGAGAAAAAATAATCAATCCTATTGCATCATCTCCGGCTACAACAGGCAGCAATGTGTCAGTAACTGGTCCTTTGGCATTGTATTGTCTGACAACCATTAATGTGGCGGCAGGAGCAGTTGCAGCGGCTATTGCTCCCAAAGTTATTGCAATAGGTACATCAAATCCAAATATTAACAGTACAGCATCAACAAGAATTGTAGTGATAAAAGCTTGCATAAAGGTTATTACCAATACATTCCTGCCTATGGATTTCATGTGATTGAGTTTGAATTCGCCTCCTATGGAAAAGGCGATAAAACCCAGAGCGACTGTTGTAATTATTTCAAATCCTTCAAGAAGATCAGATGGTATCAGCTTAAAGCAAAATGGACCAACAAGAAGACCTGCAACAATATATGCAGTAACATTTGGTAATCCGAGTAATTTCATTAACCTTGTCATTATAAGCCCGATAATCATTGCCAGGCTTAAACTTAATAATATATTCATTTATTATATTAAATAATCCCTTCTGCAGTCAGTATTGGTACTGTAAACATAATGCCTGTATTAGGAGCATTCAGTCCTCCTGTACATTTACGCACTATCTCGCACACTGCTTCAACCTTTTCATCTTCAAGAACCATAAACAATGTTTTGTTTGTGTTTCCGGTCGGTGTTATAAACTGACGAAGAGACCCAAAAATCGGAGGAGGTTCAATACTCTGCTCGTTAATTGTTTTTAACATGCCTGTAGATTCAAGAATCGTTGCACCGCCTATGTTGTTAAGCAGCATTTCTCTAAGTATCTTACTGACACATTCTTTGTTATTAAGAACTAATACTAGAAGTTTCATTTTAAAATACATCCTTTACTGATCATGCTAACTATCTTAAGGTTACTACTATTAGTGGAAAAAATCAAACTATTCTGAACAATATCATAATTTTCCAGGTATTTGCAACAATAAACACATTGACACTAATTGAGAGACAATATACTCTTAAATTGTAAAATATGTTAAAAAAGTGAAATGTAGCTCTTCAATATGCGATTATTATGTATTCGGAAAGGATAGAAAATGAAAGCCAGGACAATTTTAGTTATAATGTTATGCTTACTGCTTATGTTTAATATTACCGGGTGTTCAAAAAAGACATATAACCGGATAACCGAGAAAGCACCCTTTCCTACAGAGGAATGGACGAGAGCTTACCCTGAAGAACTTGGCATGTCATCAGAAATGCTTGATAAGGCTGACAAGAGGATAAAGAAGGCTTACCCAAATATTGAAAGCATGCTGGTTGTTAAAGAAGGGTATCTGGTATATGAAAAGTACTATAAATTAAATAATGAAACCAAAATTAAGGATACCTATTCGGTGACAAAAAGCTTTATGTCTGCATTAACCGGGATAGCTATAGAAAAAGGATTGATATCAAGTATCGATGACAAGGTGGCTGAGTATATACCGGAATTCTCTGAATATATAGATGATGAGAGAAAGAAGGATATAACAATAAAACAAGTACTGACTATGACGGGAGGTCTTGAGAGTATAGACAACAATTACACATCTTTTTTCTATAGTGATGACTGGTTAAAAGCCGCTCTGGCAAAACCGCTTGTTAATTCTCCTGGAGAGGTATTTGTATATAACACAGGGCTTACCCAGCTGTTAAGTTCAGTAATAGCTAATGTTTCCGGGATGAGTGTAATGGATTTTGCAAAAGAGAACCTGTTTGAAAAGATAGGCATGAATGTCACATACTGGCAGAGTGATAAACAGGGCAGTAACGGAGGAGGCTCTGGACTATGTCTTACATCACAGGATATGGCAAGGTTCGGATATCTATATCTGAATAATGGCCTGTGGGACAATGAACAGGTCATACCCGCAGAATGGATAGAGGATTCCCTAAAGAGCTATATAAAAGCTAATGATACACAGGATTACGGTTATCTTTTCTGGATTGAGAAGATTTCTGATACAGTAAACAGCAAGACCTATTCCATGTTTCAGGCATATGGTTCAGGCGGGCAGATTATAATGGTGATACCTGAACTGGATATGGTTATAGTCATAACTTGCGACAGATTGATATCACCGACTGTCAAGCCCATGACACGTGCTATTATAACTGATTACATATTGCCATCTGCATATATGGAATGAGATAATTTGTCCATAGGTTGATTTTCGTGGTATCATTTTAACAGGAGGGAAATCATGAATATTTATGTTATGACAGATGCTGAAGGCTTATGCGGGATATTTGATAAAGAGCAGGTTAATTCAGACGGTTCACGCTATAATGAATGCCGTGAATATATGACCAGGGAAGTCAATGTGGTCGTGGAAGCACTCAAAGAAGCAGGGGCTGACAGGATTTATGTCCGCGACGCTCATGGAGGCGGCAATAACGTAATTTGGGATAAGCTTTCTGATAAAGCTTACAGATATATAATCGGAAATACAGGAAAAGACAGATTCATAGGAATAGATGACTGTGACGGCGTTATCTTACTGGGTTATCATGCAATGGCAGGAACAAGAGGAGCCGTACTGGAGCATTCCATGAGTTCTGCAAGGATTCAGAATTACTGGATAAATGGTATGCCTGCAGGAGAGATAGCAATTGATTCGGGTATAGCAGGTGATTTCAATAAACCGGTAATAATGGTTACAGGAGATGATTATGCTTGTCGCGAAGCAAAAAAACTGCTTCCTTGGACAGTAACCTGTGAAGTCAAGAAGAGCACAGCTCTTTACGGAGTAATGATACCTCCTATGAAACAGGCTTATGCACTTTTAGCAGAAAAAACTAAAGAAGCATATGGAAAACTAAAGAGCATGAAACCACTGGTTTATGATAAACCGATTACATTCAGAGTAGAGGTTGTGGAAAGGAATGCAGTACCGAATCCATATGCCAAACCGTATCTGAAGATAATAGACGGAAGAACATATGAGGTAACTGCAGATACAATGGAAGAAGCCCTTTTCAGGCATTATTGATTTATAGCCACAAAAACGGCTGACGGATTGTAGTATTACGCCGGACTTCATCAACATATGATTCACAAGGTAAAGACTGATAGATATCTATCAGTTCTTTTATTCCTAAAACATAACCTGCAAATATCATAAAAGACATTCTTGAAGGATAGTCATCATAATACATGACATCTCTGCTATAAGGCCAGGAGCTTTTATCCAGTATATATGGGAGCATGAACTCCACTGCTTTTTGCGCTCCCTGGCCGTATTTCCCCTGGTATTGCCAGAAGTCATCTTTCTTATCTGAAAGCAGATGACACAATATTATGTAATTGTCCAGAACCATGAGCGAGTATGCATATGGCTTGGTTCTATTAAGCTCCTTATCGAAACCGCCACTATTGTTCATCTGAACAAAAACCTTTTTTACAAACATCTCTTTACAGTGCTCCAGCATCTTAGTATTGTCTGTAAATCTTGAGAAGACAGCAACCTGAACATAATAACAGATGCTATGGTTGTTCGGTTCATTGGATTCATCTATCCCATACTGATGAGAGGTCATCCATTCAAGATACTTTGAAAACCAGTCAACTAAAGAATCATATAACGGTTTTGTAAGAGATTTGCTTTCTTTTAGTGTGTTTACAGCAAAAGGAATATCGGTAAGATGAAGGGTATCAATTATTCCTATTCCTCGTCCTGAGTATAGGCCTGGAATAGCCTGGGCGTAAAGAAGATGTGGTTCCATCTTTGTATTTTTATTAATAAAAAACACTTTTAACAATTCTACTGCTTTTTGGGCATATTTTTCATCCTTTGTATGCATATATGCTCTTGCAAGATGAGCAATCATAGTTCTGGTCTTTCGCAGGGCATACCTGTGATAAGCAAAATTATCCGGGTTGCTTTCCCCATCACGTCTTATGTATGGCAAACCATCCTTTTTTGATGGGTCTGGCCACCAGTAATCCCCATTTGAGTAGTATTCATTTTTGTGAGCTTCACCCATTGGGGATATTACATCGCAAAGAGAGAGAGGGATACTTGTTAACGCTTCCTCTGCCTTCTCAAGTGACCACAGAATATCAATATTGAAATCTGGTTGGATAATGTAGTTTTTTATATGCTCAATCATTTTAATGCCAGCCTTTATAATTATTATTTTAATTATATTCCACTTAGGATATGCGGTTCAAGGACAAACATTATCTTCACTGCAGTTTATATTATATATGTCTCATTGGGCTGGAATACATGATAAGCTTGTTCAGGGTTTACTGTTTGTACTGTTGCTTTAAATTTATTTATATCTGCTCCATTTATGTCATACAGATCGAAATGCATCGGTATAATTAGTTTTATACCGGATTTTACGGCTAAATCTATAGCTTCCTGAATATTCCTATTACTATAAGCTGTACAACAGCAGGATGAGGGGTAATGTATTTTACTTTTTTATTCATTTTGAATATTCTGGCTATTGTATCTGGATCCATGTGGTCGTAATGAGCATGTGTGCATATTATAACATTAATGAAATCCCGTTCTTCCGGGGTTATAGGAGGCGGGTAATTCCTAATCCACAAAGTGTCATCATTACTGCAGTGTTCATCCACATAATATGACAGATATGGATCGGTTGATATGTAGAAAGCCCTGTATCTAATTATGAATCCTGCCTGCCCTATGTATGAGATAGCGATCTGATGGTCTGATATCTTTATATTTTTAATGCTGTTTTCCATTTGCTTTAATTGCAAATTTATGGTAAAATAGTCTTTAAGCTGATAATGTATTTTATGTTTTTTAGCATTAAATACTTAATTGCCGAAATGGTTTAAATGCTTTTTTCAAACAATTTAATATAGGAATCACACGGCACAGCTGATAACTAACCTTGAAAGGAGATATCATGTTTACATTAAAATTGGAAAAACGTGAAAAGAACTCAAAGGGAAGACAACTTAGAAATCAGGGCATAGTCCCAGCGGTGCTTTATGGCAAGCATCTTAAAGAATCAGTTTCCATGCAGCTTCCCGTACATGAAGCCCAGAAATTCCTTCAATCGAATTTCATCGGCTCAAAAGTAGAATTGGAAATAGAGAAAGATAAGCATCTGGCCATACTAAAAGAAGCTACATACACTCCCGGAGCTTATAAGCTGGAGCATCTGAGCTTTCAGGCTTTGGTAGCAGGGGAAAAAATAAAGAGTGTAGCTAAAGTAATGGTAACAGGCAAGGAAAAAGTAAGAGAAGGAGTGGTAATGCATATGCTTGATGATATAGCATACAGTGCTCTTCCTGCTGATCTTGTAGACCGCGTTGAAGTGGATGTCTCAAAAATGAAGCCTGGCGAAGTGTTGACAGTAGAAGACCTTGAAATATCAAAAGACAAAAAAATAGAGCTGATAACCCCGCCAGACAGTGTAGTTGTTACAGTCACTTTACCAAAGAAATTTACAGAGGAAGAAGAGAGTACTGAAACTTCTGTTACAGAACCAGCCCTTGTGTCTGATGATAAAGAAGAATAACAGAAATAAGTGCATTTTATAAAGATAAGTCTTTCAGGCTTATCTTTTTTATAGCGCTTTATGTTATAATCTAACGGATGAAAGGGAATATGATGCATATGCATTATACAAGGTTCTTGAATGAAGTATCTTAAATTGGTAACACTTATTGTACTTATCTTGTGCGCAGCTGCCCTGCTGTATGCAATAATAACCTATGAGACAAAAGTTGATTATACTGTATTAAATGAAACAATTACAGCATGTACGACAAATGCTAGAAAACTTGTAGTTCCCAGGTCGATAGACGGAAATTCAGTGACTGCAATAGGGAACAGGGCTTTTAGTGATAACTCAAGTATGATAAGCGTGGAGATATCTGATGGTATTACAGAACTTAAAGATGAATCTTTCTATAATTGCTCTACATTAAGAGAGGTGTATATTCCAAAATCAGCTGTGTATATAAGTCCTACGGCTTTTACTGAGTGCCCGGCATTAACAAAAATAGAGGTAGATTTCGATAACCGGATATATGAGTCCTTTAATGGAGTGCTGTTCAAAGCAGGTAAGAAGGATCTTGTGTATTTTCCTGTCGGATTCATAAGATCAGAATACTATATACCTCATGGCACGATGATAATCGGTGAGAAAGCATTTTACAAAAGCCCGCTTTATACAGCATATATCCCTCCAACTGTGACACGTATAGAGAATTATGCTTTCGCAGATAGTACTAATATGGAAACCATAAGCCTGCCAGCGAATCTTATGTATCTTGGAGAGAATGTTTTCACAGGCAATGGCAGCCTGCATACCATTACCATAGGATCAGATGTAGAGATACAGGAGAATTCTGCCGGCAGCATGTCTTTTTATGAACAGTATCAGATTCATGGAGCAGGCACATATGTGAAGACTGGCAATGACCAGTGGGAATTTACAAGCGATAAAGATTAAATACTTATTATTTCAGTGACTTTATTACTGAAAACAGCCTTAATAAAGGCTTTAATGCAAAATAATCTTCTTTTAACTCCAATCGGCAATTGATATAATTAACAGGTAAGTAAAAACCATGCCTTTTGGCAGAAGGAGGGATTATGGATAAGATCCTGCAGGAATTTAAGGTTTATTTTGATGAGGAAAATAAAGAAAAGGCCGTAACATATATCATCTCAAAGCTCGAGTCAAAAGAAATTGATGTCATTACCCTATATAGCAGAATACTGACGCCTCTTCTCAATAATATACAATGTGACCTTGAAGACAGAAAGATATGCATCTGGAAAGAACATGTCAAAACCGGCATTGTCAGGACTATTGTGGAATGTGCATATCCTTATGTAATAGAGAAGAGAAATCAGCTAAAAAATTCTGATAAAGGTATTGCTGCTGTATTGTGCCCTCCTGATGAATACCATGATCTAGGTGCCAGAATGGTTGCAGACTTTTTTACAATAAGCGGATATGACACTGTATTTGTGGGAAGCAATACTCCATATCGTGATTTCTATAATGCAGTTCATTCTGTACAGCCTTCAGTCGTTGCAATAAGCGTGAGTAATTATTTTCATCTGGTTGCTGCAAAACGCATGGTCGAAGAGCTTAAGAAGGCAGTCAGTTATGATCTTAAGATAGTTGTTGGAGGTTATGCTTTTGTCGGTGATGAGGAAAACAAACTTAAGCAGGTCGGTGCGGATTTTTATGCCAGAACATATGAAGATATATTAAATATTGGGAAGGAAGGAGTTTCTTTATGAAATTGGGACTTAAGATAGCAGGCAGATTCCTTTCTTCGAATATAAGCCAGACAATACTCATAATACTGGGTATTGCCAT